>JAILKG010000182.1 GCA_024693915.1 Treponema sp. | reverse complement strand
TATTAATAAGTTTTACAAATAAAAAGCGCTTTGGTCGGCATTGCCACGGTCCAAAAAACGCGCATTAATGCGCTAGACGCTGTTTGTGGCTATGGAACTATTATATGCCGCTTTCGCGGCAACCACAAACAGAGTCTTTTTGCTTCGCGCACTTCGTGAGTCAGCGGCATGCTTCCCCATTCCAATTTTTTTATGTAGAGAATTCATAATGCCTTTGCCCTGGATAAAGTCTTTGTAGCCGTTGACATTAGTTTTTAATAAGAATAAAATATTAGTAAATTTGAATTTCTTTTTTTTAGGAGATATACAATGGCAGTAAGAGTTGCTATTAATGGTTTTGGCCGTATTGGTCGTTTGGCTTTCCGTCAGATGTTCGAAGCTGATGGTTATGAAGTTGTTGCAATCAACGATTTGACAAGCCCAAAAATGCTTGCTCACCTTCTTAAGTATGATACAGCTCAGGGTGGTTTCATGGGTCGTATCGGTGAAGGAAAACACACTGTTGAATCAACAGAAGATTCTATCATCGTAGATGGAAAAGAGATCAAAATCTCTGCAGAAAAAGACGCAGCTAACTGTCCATGGGCAGCTAACAAAGTAGATGTAGTTCTTGAATGTACAGGTTTCTATACATCAAAAGACAAGGCTGCTGCTCACATCACAGCAGGTGCTAAGAAAGTTGTAATTTCAGCTCCAGCTGGAAACGATCTTCCTACAATCGTTTACAATGTAAACCACAAGACTCTTACAAAGAATGATAACATCATCTCTGCAGCTTCTTGTACAACAAACTGCTTGGCTCCAATGGCTAAAGCTCTTAACGACTACGCACCAATCGCTTCTGGTATCATGAGCACAATCCATGCTTACACTGGTGACCAGATGATTCTTGATGGTCCACAGCGCAAGGGTGACCTCCGCCGTTCACGCGCAGGTGCTCAGAACATCGTTCCTAACTCAACTGGTGCTGCAAAGGCTATCGGTCTTGTAATCCCAGAATTGAACGGAAAACTTATCGGTTCAGCTCAGCGTGTTCCAACACCTACTGGATCTACAACAATCCTTACAGCAGTTGTAAAGGGTAAAGATGTAACAAAAGAAGGAATCAACGCTGCAATGAAAGCTGCTGCAACTGAATCTTTCGGTTACAACGAAGACGAAATCGTATCTTCAGACGTTATCGGTATGCGCTTCGGTTCACTTTTCGACGCTACACAGACAATGGTTTCTAAGATCGACGACGATACATATCAGGTACAGGTTGTTTCTTGGTATGATAATGAAAACTCATATACTAGCCAGATGGTTAGAACAATTAAATATTTCGCAGAGAACTGCTAAGTTTTAGTTGATTGAGTAAAAAGCCTCGCTTCGTGCGAGGCTTTTTTTTTGAAATGAGTTTTCATTATCATTCAGATTATACAGTCACGATTCTTGCTGCGCAAAATCGCTCCGCGCGGCTCTGCCAGCATCGCCGCGGGTACTCCAATGAAAACAACTACACATCACAGATGGTTAGAACAATTAAGTACTTTGCAGAAAACTGCTAATTGGTATTTAATTGATATAAGGGCATCTAAGGGAACTTAGGTGCCTTTTTTTTTGTTTTAAAATTAGTTTTGGTTATCACTCAGATTTAACTGTCGCGATTCCTGCTGCGCAAAAAAAGCTCCGCACTTGCGGAGCCTTGATTTTACATATAGTAGGTCATAATTGGTGGAAAGCCGTTAAAGGCAACGGAAGCGTATGTTGAAGTGTAGGCGCCGGTAGAAAGCCAGTAGATCTTGTCTCCAGCCTTGAGGTTTACCGGCAGCTTGTATTTTACGTTTTCGTACATTATATCCATGCTGTCGCAGGTAGGGCCGGCAATAATTACTTCCCCCTCTTTTACATTTGGTGAATCTTTGCTTGTGATGATCGGGTATTTAATTGATTCATCCAGGGTTTCAATCAGACCGTTAAATTTTCCTGCGTCGATATATACCCAGCGGGAAAGGGCGGTGTTATTTTTTCTGGAGGTGAGAATAACTTCGCTTGTAAGGATACCGCTGTCGCCAACAAGGGAGCGGCCTGGTTCAAGTATGATTTCAGGGATATTTTCTCCAAAGTCTTCCTTGATGTAGCGGGTGATTTCAGATGCGTAAATGCAAAGGTCGTTTGTAGGGTCTACATAGCTTGCAGGGAAACCGCCGCCCATATTAATCATTGAAAGGCGGATTCCTTCTTCTTCTTCCAGAGATGTGAAGAGGTATTTTGCCTTGGCGATAGCGTCGTTCCACTGACCGATATCTCTCTGCTGGCTTCCTACGTGGAAGCTGATGCCGTAAGGAACAAGTCCCAGTTCTCTTGCCTGAACTAAAAGGTCGTAAGCCATATCAGGATGGCAGCCGAATTTACGGCTTAATGGCCAGTCAGCTGTAGTTGTGGATTCAATCAAAATTCGGACATAAATTTTGCTTCCAGGAGCCATTTCTGCAATATTTTTAAGGTCGTCTTTGCTGTCTGTTGCGAACATTCTTATGCCCTTGTCGTAAAAATATTTAATATCTTTGGCTTTTTTGATTGTGTTTCCGTATGAAAGACGGTCTGGGCTTACGTTAAACTTGTTGATTAAGTCCAGCTCGTAGCGGGAAGCAATGTCGAAATTTGAGCCCATTTCAGAGAGCATCTGCAGAACAGGTTCACCCGGGTTAGATTTAACCGCATAGAAAATTTTTGCGTAGGGAAATGATTCCTTAAGGCTGATAAAGTTTTTCTTTACAACGTTCAGGTTGATTACGATGTTTGGGGTTTCCAGATCCTTTGAAAACTCCAGAAAGTTGTTCCAGTCTTTGTCACTTACATAGTCTTTGCGTTTAAACATGGCTATACCTGTTTGAAAAAAATAGCGAAATGCTACCGCCTTCGCCCGCATTGTTTTCTAAGGATGAAAAGTTCTCCTTGTAAATTTTCAATGGTAAGGGGAATAATAAGAAAAAAAGAAGAATTGATAAATATTAAATTTAAAAAAAAATAAAAAAAAATGTCCCTGTAAGGGGCTTAAGTCTATTCAAACTTATTGTAAAATTTGCTTTGAAGCATGCAGTCGCAGGTAAAAAATGCCCCTGCTTCTTTTACAGTGAGCTTAGTGATTTTGTGACAAAAGAAGGGTCTGCACAGTGAGCGTCTGCGCGGGCCTGCTTGCGAAGGGAGCGCCTGTGCAAGCATAGTCTGTGCAAGATGTGTCTGTTCAGGGACTTCCTATACAAGTGCTCCTGTGCCGGCTTTTTTCTTAAACGGTTTTTACGGCTCCGTGGCCCGGGCAGATTATGTAATCGCTGAATTTTTCCAGAATGTATTCCCTGCTTTTTTTTGCCAGAGGAGAATCGCTGTCTACTCCTGTCATTAAAAAAGGTGCCAGGGCATTAAATTCCTTCTGTTCACTGCTGAAGCCCTTGATGTTTACATAGATGTCGCCGGAAAAAAGAAGCTTGAGTTCCGGGCATACAATAATTGTGTCTCCCCGGACATGACCGCCCATTCCTTCGTAGATGTCAAAGTTCAGGCCAAAAAAATCCTGGCTGGAAACCAGTTCAAAGAGTTCCTGACTCTGGCGTTTTTTGAAAGCCTGACATTTTTCTAAATCCGGTGTTTTGTAGCCGGATATTATTTTGCTTAAGGAGCAGTATGGTTTGTGGAAAGGATTCTGCTCCCTGAAATTTTCAAGGCCTTCTTTTTCCAGTCTGAAATTTTCGTAGCAGCTTTGACTCATGTAATTTTTTTCCATTAAATCCATAAGACCTGCGTGATCCTGGTCTGCATGGGTGATGATTCCTGTTTTCTTTCTGGAATCAAAATCCGGGAAAAGCCCTTTAAGGATTGTTTTCATTTCTTCCTGATAGCAGGAAAAGCCGCTGTCTATGAACAAAAGCTCGCCGGTTTGACTACCAGTTTGACT
>JAILKG010000223.1 GCA_024693915.1 Treponema sp. | reverse complement strand
CTTTTTCTTTATCATTATTTGAGAAATTGCATACTGATTCGTTACCTTCTGACTCCATGTTGTAGGAAGCAATAATTTTCTGCATTTTTTCTCTGATGTAGTCAATTTTTTCTTCTTTTTGAGAGATATTTGAGCCTGTTTTTCCAGCAGAAAATCCGCCTATTACGGCTCTTCCTGAAGTTTCACTTGCTGTGCTCCTTGTGCCGCCTGGGCCGATGGATAGCCCTTGTGATCCTGTATCTAGCGAAATTCCGCCTCTTTCTGCAGTTCCAGCGCTGTATTTTGGAAAAGCTGTACTTTTCCAGAGGTCTGAAGGTTCGCTATTAACTGATTTAATAGCAGATTTCATTGTTTTGTTTGTATAATTCTGCCAGAAAGCGCTTAATGTGCTTGAAATTCCGTGGTGAAGGCCGTTTATATCCTTGAATTTTACCTCTTTTTTTGCGGGGTGAATGTTAAAATCAACCTGGGCTGGATCCATCTGGATAAAAGCTGCGGCAACTGGAAAAGTTCCGTTTGGGAAATATCCTTTTGAACCGTATTCAATAGCCTGAACAAGAGAGTATTCCTGAATTTTTCTACCGTTTAAGAAAATTTCTATGTCTTTTTTGTTGTTTCTTCTTATTCCCGGTTCACCTATTATTATTGAAAATGTCCAGTCATCTTTTTTGTCAGGACTTTTACCTTCTACCTGATAGAAAAGAGCCGGGTTTTCTTTTATTTCCCTGGCTTCCAGATACCTTTCTTTTAAAGTCTGATTTTTAGGCAGATTCATTTTTATCTGGCCGTTTACCACCAGTTTAAAAGCCTTCTGAAACTGAGGAATTGCTTTTTCAGTGAACATATTTTTGCAGAGAATTGCTTCTGTTGCTTCTCTTTTTAAGAAAACTCGTCTGGCAGGAATGTTTTCAAATAATCCCTCTGACTGAACGATTGTTCCTGAAAATTCCGGAGTTTTTTCGATTATGTGATCTTCTGTTATGGAGGCCTTCATTTTCCAGCCGCCACTTGTTATAGAAAGCCTGGATACAGCCGCAATTGAAGCCAGTGCTTCTCCTCTAAAGCCAAGAGTGCTTAAATTTAATAAATCATTTTCACTTCTGATTTTGCTGGTAGAATGGGGCCGTGCGGAATTGATTAAATCTTCTTTTGTCATTCCGCAGCCGTTATCAACAACGCGGATTTTTTCAATTCCACCGCCACTTATTTCAACAGTAATTGAATCGGCTTTTGAGTCTATTGCATTGTCCATGAGCTCCCGAACAATGGAAGCGGGGCGGTCTATTACTTCTCCTGCTGCAATTTTACGGGCAACTTCAGCATTAAGGGCTTTTACCGGGCTTTCTATGCTCATTGTCTTAAGCCTGCCTCAGGTTCTCCCTGGCTTCCGCTTGAGTTTACGGCAGAAAAAAGATCCATTTCAACTTTGCCATCTTCTTTCGCAGGCTGGTTCATCAAAATCTGGATTTTTCCTTCCATTTTGTCAATTTCTTTTTCAAGTGATTTAGCAAGCTTGATTCCTTCTTCAAAATCCTTTAATGCCTCTTCAAGTGAAATGTCGCTTCTTTTTATATCCTGTGTGAGGTTTTCCAGTCTGGAAAGATTTTCTTCAAAATTTGCCATAAAAAAAGTCTCCTTTTTAAGTTTTTGTAATTTTTTTATTTCTTATATTACAGTTCCGGTTACCTTTGCGTCGATTTTTCCCTTTGAAGGAATAATCTCAATTTCGCTTCCTTCCTGAACTTCTGTGCTCATTCTTATAATTTTTCCAGTTTTTTTGTCCCTGACCATAGAATAGCCTCTGTTAAAAATGGTCTGTGGACTTGAGCTTTCAAGAAGATTTGTGCAGTTTTCTATTATTTTTTTGGTGTCTTTTATCCTAAGCAGCATTGTTTCTTCCAGTTCTTCTTTTGCATTGTCCAGGCGCTGTAAAAGAGGCTGCTGAATTGAACGAAGCTTTAATTCCAGATTTTCCGGCTCAAAGGTTTTTAGGGTAAGCTTAATTTTTTCAACCCTGCCTGAAATTGTGGTATAAAGCTCATTCTGGTAGTATTTTAATGTCTGAATGATGTCGCTTCTTTGAGGAACTGCCAGTTCTGCAGCTGCAGATGGAGTTGGTGCTCTTTTGTCGGCTGCATAATCGCTTAGAGACCAGTCAATTTCGTGACCTACAGCTGAGATTACAGGAATTTCACTGTTGAAAATTGCTCTTACAACGCTTTCTTCGCTAAAAGGAAGCAGGTCTTCCAGAGAGCCGCCACCTCGTCCAACAATTAGGGTTTCGCAGTTTTTTGCGGCATTTGCATTTTCTATCTGCTCTACAATTGTTTTTGCAGCACCTTCCCCCTGAACCAGACAAGGGAAAATTACTACATTTACACCAGGGTTTCTTCTTTTTGTAATCTGCAGTATATCTCTTAAGGCTGCTCCTGTAGGGCTTGTTACCACACCGATTGTATTCGGAAGCAGGGGAATATTCTTTTTGTGGGAATTTTCAAAAATTCCTTCCTGAAGAAGTTTCCTTTTCCTTTCTTCCAGCATCCGTAAAACGTCACCTTCACCGGAAATGCTCATTTTTGTAATTGTAAGCTGGTATTTTCCCTGAGGTTCGTATACGGTAATTTTTCCCTGAACCTGAACCTTCATTCCGTCTTTTGGAGCAAAGGAGAGATACTGGGCATAACCTCGGAACATTACTGCGCTGATAACAGAATTTGAATCCTTGAGGGAAAAATAAAGATGACCTGAAGAGTGGGGCTTAAAGCCTGAAATTTCACCTTCCAATTTAATAGAAAAAAAGGATGACTCAAGGCTTTCCCTGATTTGATGATTTATTTCTGATACGGTGTAGATTTTTTCACTTGCAAAAAACTTGTCTGCCATACCTTGATTTTATACATTCAATTCAACTTATTCAACAGATTGCCGATGATTAAAGAGATGAAGACTCTTGTAATTTTTTATGCGGACGACAAATGCCGTTATATAACCGAAAACTCATTTGACCAGAAAAATGCTTTTGATCTGGCTTTGTCCTGGGCATCTTCCCTTTGTGATAAAAAAACGCTGCTGCTTTTACCAGAAAATACTGATGAAAGCCTTGCTTCTTTTTTTGAGCCATACCAGAAAGAGGGAAAAATTTCCATTAAAAATATAAGGGACAACACAGTTTCTTCCCTCCTTGAGGGGATTAAAACTTCTTTTGAAGAAAACCAATGCCAGAACGCTTTCTATTCCTATGCTGATACTCCTTTTTTGAATAGAGAAATTTCCAAAAAAATGCTTGAAATTCAGGAAGAATACAAGGCTGAATATACTTTTGCCGATGGACTTCCTTACGGTTTTACTCCTGAACTTATAAATGCA
>JAILKG010000154.1 GCA_024693915.1 Treponema sp. | reverse complement strand
TATTAGATATAATAGAAGATTTTAATACTCTGTTACATGTTCTTAAACGAACTGTTACACGGAGAAAAAGGCTTTCAACTTTCTTCTATTTTCTTCTATATATAACATATAATTACGCTTAAAAGCAATATTAAATAAAGTGTTACATCAAAAGTGACTTATCAACACTTTTTTGTGGATAGTTTTAAATACACTGTTACATTTTTCTTAAACACTCTGTGACACCCTAGCTGTTTGAAATAAAGGTTTTAATAGCGCCGGAAAACTTAATGGTTTTTGTACTGTACTTTACTGTACTGTCGCTGCCGGTGATAAACTTTCTAAAACTTCATGACAATGCCGGCGATTTTACTCTTCTGTATTTTCGTGAAGTCTCTGCCTCTTATCCGCTTCTTAAACAAAGTGTTACATGAGAGTAAGTTGCTTTAGGAAAAAAATAGCTTAAATACTCTGTTACATTATATTTACCAGGGTCTGCCGGGTTTTAAGAGGGGTCTGCCGGTTTTTAAGAGGCTAGGGGAGTGGGCTTAAATAAACTGTGACATAATGATCCTTTCGCTTGATTTTTTTATACTTATCCTCATAATGGTGCAGGATGAAACTTAAAGGTTTTTACTCATCATTATTTACCATTGCAATTCCAATTTCTCTTCAGTCTCTTTTACAGAACTTTGTAAACATGCTGGATACCGTTATGATCGGTCGGCTTGGAAGTCTTGAGATAGCGGCAGTTGGACTTGGTAACCAGATATTCTTTATTCTGACCATGATTCTTTTTGGAATCACTTCTGGCGGCGGTGTTTTCATTGCTCAGTTCTGGGGTAAAAAGGATCTGGATGGAATCAGAAGGTCATTAGGTTTGATGACTTTAATTGCCACTTTTGTAGCTGTGGTTTTCACTCTGTTGGGCCTTTTTATTCCTCATCAGCTGATAAGAATTTATTCTCCGGACCCAGAGGTAGTTCGGGTTGGCGGAGAATATCTTCGCCTGGCATGTTTGAGCTATATTCCTACCGCTATAAGTTTTTCCATCACTCTTGCATTAAGAAGTACAGAAAGGGTAAAGCTTCCCCTTGTCTGCACGGCAATTTCTCTTTTTATAAATGCCGGTGCAAATTATCTTTTGATTTTCCTTGCAGGTCTTGGAGTAAAGGGCGCTGCAATTGCAACCGTATTCTCCCGCCTTGTTGAACTTGTGGTTCTTTTAAGCTGGTCATATTCTCACGGTTATGAAATCTGCGGAAAGCTTCGCCAGCTGCTGGGCTTTGACTGGTCTTTTGTTTTCAAATATTTAAAGATTGCTTTCCCGGTTATTATCAACGAAACTTTCTGGGGGCTTGGAACTTCTGTTTATAACGGAATCTATGCTCATGCGGGAACGGACTCTTTTACCGCCTACAGCATCACCGGAACAATCAGCCAGCTTACATGGGTATTCTGTATGGGTTTTGGAAATGGAATGGGAGTTCTGATTGGTAAGCGCATCGGCGAAAAAAAACTTGATGAAGCTAAAGCCTATGCCCTGCGTTCCATGTGGTTTATGCCCTTGCTTGGTGCCTGTGTGGGAATCTTATTGCTGCCTCTTTCTAAACTTCTGCCACTCCTCTTTAACGTTGAGCCTGAAATCATAAAGATGGCAAGTCAGATTCTGATGATTTTGATTCTGCTTTATCCCTTTAATTCTTTCTGTATGGACTGGGTCGTGGGCGTGTGCAGGGCAGGGGGAGATACCGTCTTTTCTGCGGCGGGTGAACTGATTGTTCTGTGGGGGGTGGCAATTCCTCTTGGCTACCTTGCTGCCTTTGTTCTACATCTTCCCGCCCCGATGATTTTTTTATTTCTTTCAAGCGAATCGATTGTAAAGTCCATTGTTGGCGCTATAAGAGTTCTGAGCGGAAAGTGGCTGCACGAAGTTACTTGAAAGTGACCCCAGTGTTGATGTTTTGCGTCAACACATATGGGGTTATGTCACAGCGCTAAAGTCTCTCCAGACACTTTGCCTGATTTCCGCCATTTGACGGATTACCGCCGGCGGTCAGATTTTCAAGACTCAAGCAGATTCAATTTTTTGGGCGTGCCCCCGCTTTCGCGGGGTCGGGCTATCCGCGGTTTCATTGCCTTACGGCAACGCTTCGCGCCGCTACTATCCCTAACGCAGGCTTCGCCTCTGGCTAACATAAACTTACTGTGCATCCTCAACTGTCCAGCCTGCTGGAATGCCGGACTTCTCATCCATTCCAGTCCAGTCTGCATCATGTGATAATGCTGAACTTGTATTAGGCCCAGATTTTTGGGAGGGGCGCCAACTTAAAGGGAATTTGAATGGTCATGCTCCCCGTGGTGATTGCACTTAGCCTCAAAATTAGGCTTGAGTTCTCCTTTTGCAAAAAGTTCTGCGGCTTGGTCAGCGTTTCCTGTAATTCCAGGCATTTCTTTTAAACCGCTTGCTGCAATGGCTTCGATTGCGCCCTGACCACGGTTTCCCAGAATCAGAGTTTCTACCCCAAGGCTTTTTAAGTATGGTGGAATTGCGTGATGTCCGTTTCCTCCGTTATCAATCACTTGTGAAGAAAGAATTTTTCCGTCTTCAATCTGATAAATCTTAAAATACTGTGTTTTTCCAAAATGCTGGAAAACGTTTCCTGTTTCTTTTTCGTATGTTACTGCTACTTTCATGATATCCTCTATTTTAGGATTATAACATTAAATGAAGTAAATCTCTATAAAAGATCTGCTGTTTATCAAATCGCACAAAAGATGTCAGATGCGTATTGTATAAAGGTGGCTCCGGTATTGCTTCAAATGAAATTTAATACAAGAATGTGGAAGAGTTCCTAAAAGAAATATAAAAGGAGGAGTGGAATGTATATTGTCAAAGCAGAAATAAATCAGGTAGAAAAGATTGTAGGTATTTCTATCAGAGCTTTTGAAACAGATGTAAATGTTGGCGGAGTAAAAGGAGACTGTCCCCCTGACTTTGATTCAGTAGAATGGCATAAACAAATGGCCAGTGAAGGGCATTTATATCAGGCAATGATAGAAAAAGATCTGGTAGGGGCTGCCATAGTATTCCCGAATGAAACAGAAAAAAGCATATACATTGGCAGGATTTTTATTGATAGCGTCTATCATAGAAAGGGTTACGGAATTCAGTTGATGGATTGCATAGAAAAGAATTTTCCATGTGCTACTGAGTTTAATCTGGATACTCCATGCTGGAATGAGCGGACAAATGATTTTTACAAAAAATTAGGCTATCAGATTATAAAGGTTGATGATGGGTTCTATTTTTACCGGAAAAGAAAAAGTGAATCCGATATCATTCAGCATTCCATAAATTAAAGGAATCAGAACAAGGAAAGCAAAAATGTATTGTGGAACATTCAATGCGTAAAAGGCTGCTGAAATGGCTTCGTTTATTTCTATAAGCTCAAAACGCGGAATTGCGCCTTTTTCAAGCATTTTCTGTTCTTCTGTTTTTTTTCATGGTGAGAAAGATATCCCGTCGTCTGTTTTTTAAATTTTGCTATCCATGATAGATAATATAACACAGCTGAAACTTTGTCATTAAAGAGGAGGTTTATTTTGGGGCGGATGGTCTTCCTACCGGTGTTCCGTGGCTTGCTGACGCGCGGCGTCCTCGTCGCTCCGTTCTTGTCTGGGATGAAAAGTCATCCTTCTAATTTGCATTTTTCGTACGGGCAGGGCACTTTTCCCGCGTCGGAATTCACTCCGCTCCTGCGGTCGCTGGGCTACGCCCACCACTCCATACCGGCGCCGGGAAGGGGTGTGTACAGAATAATTTTTTTCCCTCACGCTAATTCTATTTAATAGGTCTCTCTTTTCCAATCAATTTATTGGCTAATAATTTTATTTACGACACTTTGGTGATATAATACCTTTTATAGAACTTTGATAAAAATATAGTTTTCAGGTGGTTGATTATGAAGAAAGCTTTATTAATGGAAAAATTCTTTGCTTTTATTTTTGCAATTTTCTGTCTTTATATTTTATCCAGTTGTACTGTTACTTCTGAAAATAAAAAAGAGCCGGAATTAAGTTCAATTTCAATAAAAAATTATCCGGACCGGATGACGTTCAATCAGGGTGAAAAGCTTTCTTTTACCGGGCTTGTTATTCAGGCGAATTATGCTGACGGCTCAAAAAAGGACATCCCGAATTCTGAAGTGCAGATATATCCACCGGAAGGAACTGTTTTGCAAAAGATTGGAAATCAGACAATAAAAGTTTCTTATAACGGCAAATCAATATATTTTGATGTTAAGGTAATTGATAACAGTTCTGAATCAGTAACACTTTCTTCTATTATTGTTGACCATGAATCTTCAAAAAAGACTTATGAGCAGGGTGAAAAATTCAATACTTCTGGTATTTCTGTTCTGGGAGTATATTCAGATGGAAGCCAGAAAACGGTAACTGGCTGGACAACTGTGCCTGCAAATGGTGCGGTTCTTTCAAATACGGGAAATACCACGGTGACGGTAACATATCAAAACTGTTCTGCCACCTTTACAATTTCTGTTCAGGAAAAGCCAAAGATTGTCAGTTCTTCTTACTTCTGGGGTAGCTGGGTTCGAATGGATAACGGCGAAATGTACGAAATCCTTGAAACATCTGTAAAGAAGGCATCAAGAGAATATACAATTTCAAGTGTAACTTCCGATTCCATTACCGTTTCTACTTTGGGAACTTTCAAGAAAGAAAGCGACAGCGTTATGCTGAACAATAATATTCCGTATTTCAGAAACGGCGGAACGAATCTTGATTATTCTCTGAAAATTGTCGGATTCACAGAGCCGGGTCTTTCAGGACAGGGAGATTCCAGCCGGGCTGTTTCTCCGTCTTCTCTTTTTAATCTTTCAGGACTAAAAGGAACTAGTAAGTCTGTTAAATATAAATCCTTTGAAAGTAATGGTGAAAGCGACGAAAATGGCATCCTTCACTTAAAAGCACCAACGATGAACGATGTTCAGAGCGTTACAATTGATGCAACTGATTTTGGCTACGGACTGGTAGCAATTCCTGACATCATGATTTCAAATACAGGTGATTATTTTGGAACGGTTGCTATAGTTGATGATAATCAGTACAACCTCAAAATCACCGGAACAATCAGTGACGAACAGAAGGATAACGGATATTTGTATGGAAATAATGCAAAAACTTATGAACTTGCTTTGACAATTACAAACATAAGCAAAAATGATTGTCCGTCATCCTACTGCAAGATAGAGGCAGATGACAGTCGTATTCAGATTTCATCGGACGAGGATGTAAACCGCTATGTGATTTCAACAATGAAAGAAGGAGCAAGCAAAACAATCATGCTCGATGTAAGTTTCGGCCAGATGACGGAACCTTATGTGGACACCGGTATCAAAGTTACTCTTAGAAATCCGTCTACAAAGCAGGAGTGGACGGACTATGTTCCTCTGAGATTTTTTAACGGACTCATACCGATTACAGTTTCTGCAAAAAGTCATGAGAAAAATTCTAATGCTGCTCTGAATGGATTTGTAATTTATCCAGACGGCAATAATCAGTTTTTCAGCGTTGTTGAAGGAACGAGCGAAACAGTCTATGTTCCAACCTTTGGTGATAAAAAAGAATACATGATGGTATTCAGCGGCGCTACCGTCAGCCAGCAGCTTTCTGACAGTACGGAACTTTTTTATTCGGTAGCACCAGGAAGTTCTTCTGAAAAGACAATAGATTTGAAAGGCATGTCTGATGACGAATTGGATGAATGCATGGGAAGGAATAACCATTCTGAGGAAACTGCAGTTTTTGCCGAAAAAGAACTTTTGGGTTACCTCAGCCAGGGAAAAATTGATTATTACAAAATAAAGGCGAATAGTGATGAGATTACAGTTATTTCTGGAAAGAAAGTTTGCAAAATTCAGTATGTAAGTGATTTCGGAACTGTTCCTGAAACGGCGAAAGTGAATGAAGGTGATATTTTAACAGCTAGTGAATTACCAGAACTTTCAGGCGTAGAAGGCTATGAATTTGAGGGCTGGTTTGTCGACGGAAAGAAAATTGTAGCAGGGTATAAAATTGTCAGGAATATTGTACTGATGGCAAAGTGGGTGGAACTTTGTTCAATTACTTATAATTCTGAAGTATTGGGAAAAATCAGCTTCAAGGCGGATGATTTAACAATTTTGGATAACCCGAGTGGAAACGGTAGTGCTCCTGTAGGTGAAGTTCCGATTGAGGTAAAAATAAGAACTAGCGCCGAAGGTGTAGAAGAAAATGATAATAAGATTGATGCAATCGATTTTTTAGCCGGAAGACTGGATTTGACGGTTACTCCGTGCGAAAATACTCCTTCTGGAATGGTAGTTAATCTTGTTGTGAAGCTGCTGTGTAGTTTTGATGGCGGTGCAACATATGAAGATGTTTCAAGTTCTGGAGAATCCGTAACTATTTCTTCTGTTGCGGAAAAATCGACTGTTTTTCATCTTCCTTTATCAGGAAAGAAAATTTCAACTATAATGAAACTTGATTTTTCTGATTCAAGCTTTCATTCTTCAACAGATGATGTGCTTTCAACAAATTTTTACCATTATTCTGTAATGATAGGTTTTAGCGATGATGCAAATATTTCCCAGATTTCTGGTATCTCCAATGAACAT
The DNA here is from genome assembly GCA_024693915.1 of Treponema sp. Lineage (GTDB taxonomy): Bacteria > Spirochaetota > Spirochaetia > Treponematales > Treponemataceae > Treponema_D. Next base: position 2,981 of record JAILKG010000154.1, on the reverse strand, counting down.
GAAAATAACAATGAAATAGTCATTGATGACGGCTTTGTATTTGTTGAAGGCGGAACATTCCAGATGGGAAAGAGCGCTGACGGAAACGATTCTACGCCTATTCATAGCGTTACGGTAAGCGATTTTTATATAAGTCCATATGAGGTTACACAGAAACTTTATACGGAAGTCATGGAATTTAATCCAAGTGCGTATACTGCTAATTCAGTAATAAGTGGAGAAATACAAGAATTAAGAGCTGTCGGTCTAGTAAGTTGGTATGATGCAATTGTATTTTGCAACAAATATAGCATAAAAGAAGGTCTTGCTCCGTGTTATAAGGTTTCAGATTCTACAGATGTTACTACCTGGGGATATACACCACATAACAATAATAGTATAAACGGTACGATACAATGTGATTTCAAAGCTAATGGATATCGTTTGCCAACTGAAGCTGAATGGGAGTTTGCTGCAAAAGGAGGAAACAAATCTGAAGGGTATATTTATAGCGGAAGTAATAATGTGGATTTCGTAGGCTGGTATTATAAAAACAGTGGAGGTAAACTCCATCAGGTTGGTAAAAAAGGCAAGAATGAACTTAATATTTACGACATGACCGGGAACGCAGAAGAGTGGTGTTGGGATTGGTGTGAAACATACAGTTCTGAAAGTGTTACAGACCCATACGGGGCTATCTCGGGAGACTGCCGTGTTATGCGTGGTGGATGTTTTGGAAGTGGATACATTTATAACTATGATCTTTGTGTTACTTACCGAACTAGCGCTTCCCCTGCTCTTATGAACATGGCCTCTGGGGGATTCCGCCTTGTTCGCTCAGCTACAAAGAAAAAATAAAACGAAAGTTTATTATAAAGACTAAAATTTAAGGAGAAAAAAATTATGGGCGAGAAAAAAACTTCAAGGCGACATAGATGGACTTATGAAGAATGTGAAATTGTATGTTCAATTTTTAAGTCAGAATGTGTGGATTCTTCTAATTCAGTAGATACTGTTATTTCTAAAATCGAGGAAAGTTGTCCTTCTTTAAGTAAAGGTTCGATTAGAATGAAATTACAAAACACGGTATGTATATGTAATGAACTAGGTATTAAGCATAACTGTGATGTTGCAAGTCTTTCAGATTATTCTCAGCAGCATATGGATGCTTTTAAGCTCATTTTTGGAATCGACTCGTAGTTAAAATCTAATCTTAAGTACTCCAGGCAAGGGATTGTAAGGGCCGCGAGGCTTGCTTGAGCAAGCCGACGCGGAACGGACGCTGAAGGCTAATGCCGAAAGCGGACGGTCGAAGGCGAAAGCCGGAGCCCTGAAAAGCCCGACCCGGGGGTGGTTATTTTTTTGCTCGGAGGGTTTTGCGGCAGGGTAGGAACATTCATTGGTTTTAAGATGCAACAACACTTTAGGTATTGGCCAGCTCCGGGATGCCCCCAGATAAAGAATATGTTAAAACTTGTGAACCAAACATAAAATGACAGAAATACTATTATATGCTATAATAATATAGAGGTTTGAAATGATTCCGTTTCTGATTGACAGTCTGACTCCGTGTCTCAAAAATGTTTTGACAGGTGATATTGTTGAAACAGAAGTAGTGCGTGTTAAGCGGAAGAGTTTTCTTTCAAAATTTAATGAAAAGACTGGCTGGTATGTGGACTGGAGTAAGTTTGATGATGAAACGGAAATTTATGCTCTTGTATTAAAGGGGTCAGTTGACATACAGGGGTTGATAGCTCTTAAAGATGATAAGGAAAGTAACGCTGTGTATATTAATTGGGCTTCAACTTCTCCTGCTAACAATATCTGGAGAAATGGTTCAAAACAATATGAAGGTGTTGGCGGTCATTTGTTTGCAATCGCTATGAATATTTCTGAGAAGCGTGGGCATGGTGGTGTTGTTCATGCTATTGCAATGGATAAGGATATATTGCAGCATTATGTTGACATGTTTGATGCAATAGTCGTAGGTATTATGCATCCTTTCCATTTTGTTATTGAAGAAGAAAGTGCAAAAAAGATTATGGAGGTTTACAAATATGAATGGTCTGATGAAGAACTTTAATGTAGATGAAAGTGCTGAAAAAGATAAAATGGCACAGGAATTTATTAAAACTGTAAATCCATACTCAACAAAACCTGCTTTAGGAATTGATTTGCGCTCTCTTGCAAAGTATGCGAAGGCAAACAACAAAAGTATACCCCTTATGTCTGATTCGGAATTGAAACAGTTTGCGATAAGATAAGCAGTTTTTAATAAATTTTTCGCTTTGTGATTATTCATATTTCATATTTTAATCTCAACTTAAACGGCTTTGCTTTCAAGTCTATTTCTAGCCATTTATTATATAACTCTATTTCATCTTCATTATCAATGTCAATTATCTGCATATTTTAATACCTCTCTTAATCTTAATAATAGCTATGTTTTAATCGCCTTTGAGATTAACTGAGCACACTTTTTATTAGCATAACAGTCATTCATCGCTTCCGTAACTATTTCTCTCTCTAATGCTGATGTACTATTTGGCAAAACAACCTTCCGAAAACAGAAGGTGATACAGCCTAATCAAAAAAAGCCGTCAAAACGTCAATTTTAACGGCTTTTCGATAGATTAAAACTCTCTCAAAAGTAAATTGTTTTTAAACATTGTTACAAAGTTCAATAAAGTCATCCCAGGACTTTTTATATTCTTTTCTGAGGTTAGTAATTTTTGTTGGCGGCGGGAGCGGAAAGCCCAGTTCCCTCCATTTTGAAATTGCTTCATAGTCTTCTGTTTCCGGAGGAATAAGTTTATCCATTTCGGCAACCATAGCCCTATGATTTTCCTGTTTCATTTTATATTCATCAGAATTGATTTTTTTCTGCACTGCTTCATAGTGCTTCATTTTGTCCTTCTGGATGCGTTCATACATAGCTTTAATTTTTTCTTCTTTCACATATTTTGCATTTTCTCGCATTGATTCAATATCATCCGGAGTAA
>JAILKG010000139.1 GCA_024693915.1 Treponema sp. | reverse complement strand
TGCACGTTGCAGATGAAGCCATGTATTCTGACAAAAACGACTATTACCAGAATCATCCGGACAAGCACAGACGGTAATTTTTTCCAGCAATATCAAGGGAAAAATTGGGCAGAAATCAGATGGCTGGGGGGCTGGGGGCGGAAGCGTTCATAAATCCCGGCAATTATTTCTGTTCAAAGTTTTTTAAGATAAAAAAGGCAGCATTTTCGCTGACAAAATGTCTTTTGCTAAATGCTGCCTGCTTATAACTCTTTATACTATCTTACATTTATTCTGGTAAGTCTTTATTCCACCCCCATTGCATAAAGGCAGAGTGGACAAAGTTTAGGATAAGTAAACTCACAGTCAGTGAAAGAGCATAGCGCATCTTCTTCTTTCGTTTCATCTCCAAAAATATGTATATGCTTTGTAACAGGATTAAGATCCAGACTACTAATAATGTATTGAACGTTGTCTGAGCTGAATTCTGACATGTAGAAAGGTGGCATGAAACTCTTATACCGGTTTGGATAGGCTTGATTTTTTTTGCCAAATAATATTAGAACCAGACTCTTTGATGCATCTTCAAAGTCTGCTTTAAGCTCAGGGTTATTTTCAAGAACCCAATTTCTTACATATTTTTTTGAATTTTCCGTTGCCATTTCGATGACAGGGGAATTATTGTAGGCAGAATTGACTTCGTCCTTAAATTTTGAAGCGCTGTATTCTTTTAATGCAAATTTAACTTCAAAATCGTTTGTCAGTCCAGAGTTTTCAAGAGTCTCTTCTGTTTGTGCTACAATGCTTTCCTGATAGTCTTTTTCATAAAGCCTTGTATCATTTACAGTACCGGTGTCGGTATCCATTACAAAGTAGAGGAGAAGAGGAATTTTCTTGTTTTTGAGAACATTAAAATAATTGCTTTGTCTTAAATCAAAGAAACTTTGCATTCCGGTAGATATGATTTTGTCATCATTATCATCTTTTATTATTTTGCTTCCGCCTTCAATCTTATTTCTTTGCAGTTCCAGAGTAGCCTCTGATTCTTTGTAGGATATTCCTCGGGCAGCAGGAGCCTGAGCCCATTTCTTGTAAAAAGCAATTCTTGTATCCGGAACATCATGGTTCTGCATCCAGCTTACAAAATCAGAAAATTCCTTGTCCTGTACCCAGTTGTAGTTTTCATATTTTTCTATAAGTTCGTCCTTCTGGCTTAAAGGAACCATGACTACTGTTGGGTCGTCTGAATACTTTGCAAATCTGGTTAAATCAATTGAAGAATCAATTTTTGAGAAAAGCTGACTCATAAGTGTCTGACTAAGATTGTCAGGCAGGCTGGTATCGTTCAGAGAATACCAGGTCTGATAAAGAACATCATACACGCCTTTTAATGTTTCATAAGAAGTTGCTGCATCTTTTGGATAGAAGTAAAAATACATAGTTTTAGGATTACGCGTAACTTTGTAATTTCCAATTGCAACTTCTTCCCAGTAATTATAGGCATTGGTATATGGATTTTTTTCCGGGAAATCTGAAAATTCTATTTTATCATCATAAACATAGTATTGCAGCTTTTGACTGTCATATTCGTTTGGAGGAGTAAGTGTGTATGGCTTTTTAACAAAATCAATTTCCTTGTAGCCGGAAGCAAGATCAATTACGCACATAAAGCTGTAAAAATTGTGACGGCCATAGCCAACGCCGATTGTATCAAAATATGATTTTTTTCCCAGCAGGGACTTTCTGTGACCAAAATCTTCTATGCCTTCGTCAATTAAAAGCTGGGTGACAACATCATAGGCTGCTTTTTCAGCGCCCTGACCGTTTTGAGTGTTAAAGTAGATTTCTGTGTTGTAGGCAATGTTTTCTCCAGCTGTGGTATAGGTAAAGTACTGTTCCATTCTTTCAAAAGTTGTTCTTCCAGTTACCGGCAGGGTTCCTTCAGTTCCTTCGTGGCCATGCCATTCTGCGCTGGTTGCCTTAACATGCAGACCCTGAATATTGCACCATTCCTGTGCTGCCTTAGAAATGCCTCCCCGGGAAAGTTTTACAGGATTTACCGGTGTCATTTCGTTCATTTCTTCAATACAGGATTCAAGATAGGTCGAAAATGTTGTACTTGCGTTTACCTTGTTGCGAAGTGGAAGCAGGTATTCAGTTACATAGTCTGCCGGCTTTTCACGGGCATAGTTTATTGCATCTTCAATAAACTGGCTGAAATCTTGAATTACAGGTTCATCTCCCTGTGACGGGCTGTCCCCACCAGAGGTGTTTCCGCCTGAAGTATTACCGCCGGACTGGTTTCCTCCAGACGAATTTCCTCCAGACGGATTATCTCCGGAAGTGTTGCCACCAGACTGGTTTTCGCCGGACTGGTTTTCTCCAGATGAATTGTCATCAGAATTCTCTTCTTCAGATGTATCTTCATCGTAGGTGTTTTCTTCTTCCAGTTTAGAATTCACATATTGCTCAATAAAATCGCAGGATGTGAACATGGAACTGATAAAGAAAAGCGTTACTAATACAGAAGCAAGCTTTTTCAGCAGCTTTGTAAATGATTTTGAGTTCATAATTTCTCCCATAAAAGATTTTCTTCAGCGCCCTTTTTGTTATTCGACAAAATTTATACTATTAAAATTATATTTATCTTTTATAATATGTAAAGAAAAATTATAACAAAAAATTATTACCATCGCTCTATTTTTTTTCTGTCCGCTCTCGCTTTGTTTTTATTCAGTTTCCAGCTTATATCTGCTTTATTTCCAGTCGCTCATTCTGCTTGATATGTGTTTTTTTGCTTCCTTTAGCTTCCAGTGGGCCCACTGCCTGCTTTTTCCGTAGTGGCTGGCTATTTCGCTGATGGAGTAGGGTGCGGATTCTTTGTAGCCAAAGCCATTGTATCCGATTCCATTGGCAAGCATAAAAACATTTCTTTCGTCTTTTTCAATTTCAAAAAGAATTTTGATTATTTCATCCATCATGCAGCTTTTTAAAGCAAGTTCTTCTGGAGAAGAAGTTTTTGCTGAAATAAGGTCAAAAAGTTCTGTGCTTCCCTCTGAGCTTTTTACCAGACTGTTACCGCTTACTTTTTTTTCTGAACAGAAAAGAAGGTCGCAGATTTTTGTTTTAGAAAGTCCGGTAATTTTTGCAGCTTCCTTTATCTGTTCTTCCGGGTTTTTATAGTTCATTTGAGCTCTTTTGAGGGCTTTTTTTACCTGAACAAGCATGCGGTTTTCCCTGTCTGTAAGATACTGTCGTTCACCGTATTTGTTCGCTGCTTCAAAGATTGCGTTTTTTATGTAGCGGACGCTGAAGGTGCAGACAGAAGCTCCTTTGTCTGGATTATAATTTTTAAGTGCAGTCCACAAGCCCTGGGATGCCACAAAGGGTAGGTCCTCGTCTTCGATTCCGATTCCCTTAAATTCCTTTGCCATGTTAATTGCAAAACGGATGTTTGCTTTGTAAAGCTTTTCCCGTGCAGCCATTTTTCCCTGCATGGATTCAAGCCCCAGTTTCATTTCTTCCTCTTTTGAAAGTGGAGAAATAGAAAATTTTAAAAGATTGCTAGAAGTGCTCATATTTGCCCCCTTTATTTTTTATGGCTGCTAAGTAGGTGCTATAAAACAGCCGTTTTTCCCTGATAAATATCTGGCAATTTTTGATTGCCTGTTTTTGTTCTAAAGGACATAATTTCAAGTCTTGCTGAAATTTGTCCCGGTTTTTCCCTTGAGTGCCAGCCTTTGAGCTTCAGTCGCAGATTGCAAGCCTTTAAGCGTAAGTCATTAAGCGTAAGCCGCAGAGTGCCAGCCGGTGAAAGCAAGATTTCTCTATATTCTGTTCTTGATTGAAATAGTCGAAAAAGCCCGGGAAGAATATTCAAGCCTGAAGAATTGCTTTGTAAGAATGTTTTTTTGAGAAGAGATTAATTGAAGAGTGAATAAAATCATGGAAGGTCTCCTTTTAGCAAAAATTACATTTCACAGGAAATGTTCCGCTTTGCAAGTAGAGTTAAATCAGCGGAACGATTGATTACAACCGCACTTATAAATATAGCGCAATTTGCTCAATCGTCAAATATAAAATACTTTTTTTATAAAAAGGTTACAAAATAATCAGGAAAAATTAATGCTCCCTAAGAAATTCAATTGCTTCAGAAATTGTTCTGGCTTCCCCTTTGTATTTCTGAAAACCAACAGGTCTTATACTTCCAATGTTTATAATAAAACTTTGTAATTCTTCTTTCCAGGAAATGATTCCAATGTAGTTGCGGTACTCATAGATGTATCTTCCTTCAGAATCGCTTTTTTTGAAAATCCAGTGACCAATGCAGTTCGGAGCTTCGTAAAAAGAATCAGCGTATATTTCTTTTCTATTATTGAAGATTCTTTTCTGGCAGGCTGTTATCGGATGTTCAAAAGTTACTCCCTGAAGTATTTCTTCAAGGTTTTCATAATAGTTAATGGTTTTAAAATACTGCCTGTTTGCTTCCATAATTTTCTTGAATTTTTCAAGGTCTCCATAAATTACAAAAAAATACTGAATTTCAAATTTGTTAATCTCATGTGAAAATTTTTTATAAGTAAAAGAATTTTCTATTATAATGCTTTCAAGCAGGCGTGCTCTTTTTGTGTTTCGTCTGTTTTTTTTACCATTCCAGCTCTGATAGACTGAAACTGTCAGGTGTGGTCCATAAGTTAAAAGTTTGTTTTTAAGAATTTCATCGCGGTTTACATAAGAAAAGTCTGTCATATCATTGCCTCCGCAAGATAATATAAGGCAAAAATGGAGCCTGTAAAAAAAATAGAAAAATTTATTTATTGTCTTGACATAAAAGTTAGACTATGCTAACATTGAAATATGAGTTAGCAAATGCTAACGATTTAATTAAGGCTCTTATAAAATATTTATATTTTGGCGTTCGGCTTGCCACCGGGCGCCTTTTTTTTCTTAAAATAATATGCAAAAAAAATAATAGTTTCAGTAGTAAAGCGAAGGATCTCTTTTATATGTGAATGCCAGCATTGTTAAATTCGTAGGCGCTAGCATTTAAGCCGCTACTGACATAGTCGCAAACAGTATGAAGTTACTTTGCATAATGGGGGCATTAGGGCGCTTTTTCTTATATCACAGGCTATCTCATTTATTTCTAAAATTCTTAGAAATCTTGACAAAAAAGTTAGCAAACGCTAATATTATAAAAGTTAGGTTATACTAACTAGGAGCGTTATATGCCTTTAAATATGGCATCGGAAGGAGAACTTTTTTTAATCAAAAAAATTACCGGAAAAGAAGAAACCCGTCGTTTTCTTGAAAACCTGGGCTTTGTGCCGGGTACAGAAGTTTCCATCGTTTCCAAAATGTGCGGAAATGTTATCGTTCAAGTAAAAGAGAGCCGTGTTGCTATCAGCAAAGAAATGGCTCAAAAAATAATGGTCTAGGACCTTCAAAAATCAAAAAGCTTTGCCTGGGGTGAAATGGATGCTTTTCAAGCATTTCACAACAAGCAGGGTCAGCTGGAAATTGAAGGTCCTTTTATTATGTTAATTAGTTAGCAATTGCTAATAAAATAGGATATACAGGGCGGAAAAGCTTAAATCAATCTTGCCATAAAAGTTTTTCAGGAAAGATTTTTAGATATGGGCATTCCGTTCTTAATGGGAGCAATATATGACATTAAGGGAAGTGAAAACTGGACAAACCGTTGTAGTTGAAAAACTGAACGGTGAAGGGGCGGTAAAACGCCGTATCATGGACATGGGAATTACCAAGGGCGTAGAAATTTACGTTCGTAAAGTTGCACCTCTGGGCGACCCTGTAGAAGTAACGGTTCGCGGCTACGAACTTTCTGTTCGTAAGGCAGATGCAGAAATGGTACAGGTAATTGCCGGGGAGAATAAATAATTATGATAAAAATAGCACTTGCAGGAAACCCTAATGCGGGTAAAACAACACTCTTTAACTGTCTTACAGGTTCTAATCAGTTTGTAGGAAACTGGCCGGGAGTTACTGTAGAAAAGAAGGAAGGAAAACTCAAAGGCCATAACGGCGATGTAGTAATCATGGACTTACCAGGAATCTATTCCCTTTCTCCATACACACTGGAAGAAGTTGTTTCCAGAGATTACCTTGTAAAAGAACGCCCGGATGCAATTTTGAACATTGTAGACGGAACTAATCTTGAAAGAAACCTCTATCTTACAACTCAGCTGGCAGAACTTGGTATTCCAATGGTTGTTGCCGTAAACATGATGGATGTTGTAAAGAAGAATGGAGATAAAATTCACATTGACGCAATGCAGCAGGAACTGGGCTGTCCTGTAGTTGAAATTTCTGCCTTGAAAGGCAAGGGCTGTACAGAAGCAGCAGAAATTGCAGTAAAGCTTGCTAATGAAAAAAAGCCTATGCTTTACAAGCACCGTTTTGAAGGCTGTGTAGAACACGCTCTGGCTCACATTGAAGAAGCCGTTGTTCACAATCTGCCGGAGGAACAGCACCGCTGGTATTCTGTAAAACTTTTTGAAAGAGATCAGAAGGTTATCGAAGCCCTTCAGGTTTCTGCAGAAAAATTGCAGCATATCGAAGCAGATATCAAGTCCTGCGAAAAAGAACTGGATGACGATTCAGAATCAATTATCACAGCAGAGCGCTACAAGTATATCGAATCCATCATCAAAAAATGTGCTACAAAAAAGAATAAGAACAATCTTACAACTTCAGATAAGATTGACCGCGTAGTTACAAACCGATGGCTTGCTCTGCCAATATTTGCACTGGTAATGTGGCTGGTTTACTATGTTTCAATGGTTACAATCGGTACTGCCGCAACTGACTGGGCAAACGACGGTCTTTTTGGCGACGGTTACCATCTTTTTGGAATTGGAAGTGGAGCTTATGAAGAAGCTGCAGAAGAATACGGAGACACTGCTGCAATTCTGGAAGCAGTTGAAGCCGGAGAAAGCAGCTATGTAGTTATCGACGATGAAACAATGGAAGTTTCTGAGCCAATTGAAATCACTGAAGAAAGTGTAGAAGAAGCTAAGGCTATGGCAGAAAAGTATGGAGAAGAAGGACCTGACCCTGCGAACTTTGGTGTCTGGGTTCCTGGAATTCCTGCTCTTGTAGAAAGCGGACTGGACGCAATCGGCTGTGCTGACTGGTTAAAAGGACTTATCCTTGATGGTATTGTTGCCGGTGTAGGTGCAGTTCTTGGTTTTGTTCCTCAGATGCTGGTTCTTTTCATCTTCCTTGCTTTCCTTGAAGCCTGTGGTTATATGGCTCGTATTGCCTTTATTCTTGACCGTGTTTTCCGCCGCTTTGGGCTTTCCGGAAAATCCTTCATTCCTGTTCTTGTTGGAACCGGTTGTGGTGTTCCTGGAATCATGGCCTGCCGTACAATTGAAAACGAAAGGGATCGCCGCATGACAATCATGACAACTACTTTCATCCCTTGTGGTGCAAAGGTTCCATTTATCGCTCTGGTTGCAGGCGCAATTTTCGGTGGTTCAGCATGGGTTGCAACTTCCGCTTACTTTATTGGAATTGCCGCCATTATCACTTCTGGAATTATTCTTAAAAAGACAAAGCCTTTCATGGGCGAAGTTGCTCCTTTCGTAATGGAACTTCCTGCTTATCACTGGCCAACATTCGGAAACGTAATGCGCTCAATGTGGGAACGCGGCTGGTCATTCATCAAAAAAGCAGGTACAATTATTTTGCTTTCAACAATCGTAATCTGGTTCCTTTCATTCTTTGGCTGGACAGACGGCGGCTTCGGAATGCTGGAAGAAGACCAGATGGATTCAAGCATCCTTGCAAAACTTGGTGGACTTATCGCCTGGATTTTTGCACCAGTAGGCTGGGGTAACTGGCAGGCTGCCGTTGCTTCTATCACAGGTCTTGTTGCCAAAGAAAACATCGTTGGAACAATGGGAATTCTTTACGGCGGAGAAGAAACCTGGGCAAACCTTGCTGCAGCATTCAATCATCCAGCCGGACTTTCTTTCCTGATTTTCAACCTGCTTTGTGCTCCTTGTTTTGCCGCAATCGGTGCAATCAAACGAGAAATGAACAACAGAAAATGGACTTGGGCTGCAATCGGCTGGCAGTGTGGATTTGCCTATGTGGTATCATTTGTGGTATACCAGATTGGAAGCATGTTTACCGGTAGCGGAAATATCTTTGGCTTTATCCTTGCCCTTGCTGTTCTTGCCTGCTTTGTCTGGGCTCTCTTTAGAAAACCTAAGGCTTTAGGTAAATAAAAAATGTGTCAGTTATGAGCAGACCTGTCAATTTGGTTATTCAACCTTTTCTGACTGGTTTTCCTGGCTGACTCTTCTGGCCGCCGCAAAACTATTGTTAAAAACGGCGGTCACCAGTTCTATAGATTTTTCAATATCGATTTTTTTTGGAGGTTTTTATGGGAACAGTTTTGGTTAGTCTGATTCTTCTTCTTGCTGTTGGCTCGGTTGTAATTTCCATGGTAAAGGCCAAAAAGGCAGGAAAAAGCTCTTGTTCTTGCGGATGCTCTGCCTGCTCGGGATGTTCGTCCTGCGCTTCTTCTAAAAAAAGCAGTTCGCATTCTTCTCAAAAATAAACGCCTTCAAAATTTCAGATATAATAGAGGAGGGGCGCCTGCCCCTCGCTTCAGCCTCCTTCAGGAGCCTTGCGGCCCTTCCGGAGTCTTTCGCTACCCCCTCTCCTAGGGGGTGGCAAATCTCTTCTATATATATAAACTTTTTTTATTTGCCACCCCCTAAAACCCCGCAAGTTCTTCACAATGCAATACAGCGTCTAGCGCATTAATGCGCGTTTTTTGGACCGTGGCAATGCCGACCAAAGCGCTTTTATTTATAAAATTTATTAATAATGCGTTTGTTTAGGTAAATGTGTTTTTGATGACCCGGTAAATGAGTTTGCGGCAAAGTTTAAGGAGGCA
>JAILKG010000115.1 GCA_024693915.1 Treponema sp. | reverse complement strand
TGCCTCGGAGGTCTGAATTCTTATTTCAGTCATTGAGATTTCAAGCAGATCAAGTGAAAAATTTTTATTCAGTAGAACAGGGTAGAGGCCTGTTAATTCTCTGAAAGCTGAATATATATTTTCTTTTTTAGGACTTTTTCGGCTGGAAAGAAGTTTTCCTTCTTCTGAATATGTATTGATAATTTTTTCTTTAATGTAGGGATGAACGATTTTAATTTTTTTGCCTTTCTCTAAAAGATCAAGAATTTTTGGAAGAAGTTTTGAAAGGTTTCTGGTCTGGATTTCTATTATTTCACCCTGGCCTGTAATTATATCGTAAATCTTGCCATTTTCTTCAACTTCTCTTCTGCTTCCTTCTTCCAGAGAATAGATTTCTTTTAATTTCTTGTGTAGTGAGCTTTCATTCAGGGTGTTAATGACCATATTTAGTGTACCTATACAAGTATGTGCAAAAGACAAAAAAAAATCTTTTTTTTCTGAATTTTCGGCATTTTTATCGGTTGACTTTAGAATTTTTTACAGTAAAATGGTGGATAAGTGGGAAAAAGTGGTAATAAGTGGTAATAAGTGGGTATGAATCTTCTAACTGGTGAGTACAATAATACGATTGACGACAAAGGACGAGTCTCTTTTCCTGTAAAACTCAGGACTGCCGTTAATCAAAATGTGCTTATGGTTACAAAAGGTCTTGATACCTGTCTATGGCTTTTTACCATGGAAGAATTTGAATCATTTAAAAATAAGCTTACCGGCAACGCTTCCATGATGAAGAAAAAAAATCTTCAGGTGGTTCGTCACTTTGTGGCTTCTGCTCAGCCGGTTGAGTTTGACAAAAATGGACGACTTACTATTCCTATGAGTCTTCGCGAATATGCGCATCTTTCAAAGGATTGTACGATTCTTGGTGTTTCAAGTTTTATGGAGCTTTGGGACACAGAAACCTACAACGACTATCAGAAGGAGAATGAAGAATCCTTCAGAGAAGCTGCGGAAGAGTTTAACGACATCTGTTTCTAGAACTTTTTTTCGGCTTTTCTGGACTTGGGGCGGTTTTAACTGTTCTGCAGTGGGGGTTATTCTGCTTGTCATAGCTCTGAAAGGTAACTTTGAATTGCCCTTTAGGCAGGCTTTTTATCTGCTTGGAGAAATTGCAAGTTTTGCGGGACCGCCTCTTGTAACCGGTTTTGGCCGGAAATAAATGTGGCAAAAAAAAATAAATATAAATGGTGGAAGGGGAAATCCTTTTTGGGAGGAAAACTTTCTTGTAGAGAGTTTTTCCTCCCTGTAAAGGATTTATTTAAAATGGATATCGTTCATACTCCAGTTTTGTTAAAGCCTTGTTTAACTTATTTAGCTCCTGAGAACAGCTATGCTAAAAACGCATGGATGTGCGACTCTACCCTTGGTGAGGGTGGACACAGTGAGGCATTTTTAAAAAACTTTCCATCTATAAATATAATTGGTATCGATGCAGATTCTGTTATTCAGGCCAGGGCAAAGGAAAGACTTTCGCCTTTTGGAGACAGAATGCATTTTTATAACGGATGGTTTAATGATTTTTACAGAAACTATCCTGAGAAATACCCTAGACCAGATCTGATTCTTTTTGATCTGGGGATTTCGGTTTTCCACTACGAAAGGTCAAAACGGGGTTTTTCTTTCCGCTATGATGAAGAACTTGATATGCGGCTGAATCCGGATTCTGAAAGTGAGTCGGCTTCGGATATCGTAAATTCTTATAGGGAAGAAGAGCTGGCTAGCCTTATTTACCTTTATGGTGAAGAAAAGCTTAGCCGCCGTATTGCCCGTTCTATTGTTCAGGCAAGAGAAGGGGGAAGAATTGAGTCCAGTAAAGCTCTGGCTGATATTATCTGGAATGCAGTTCCTTCTTCTTACCGCTATGGGCCTATTCATCCTGCAACAAGAACATTTCAGGCTCTGCGCATAAAGGTGAACAGCGAGCTTAAGCATATTCCTGATGCCCTTCACAATGCCTTTAAGGTGCTGAAACCTGGAGGAAAGCTGGGAGTAATAACTTTCCATTCCCTTGAAGACAGAATTGTAAAAAATTACTTCAGGAATCTTGGAAAAGAGTGCGTTTGCCCTCCTGAATACCCTGTCTGCAAGTGCGGTGGTTCTGCCTGTGCAGAAATTCTTACCAGAAAGCCTGTGGAGCCTGATGAAGAGGAAGTAAAGGTAAATTCTCCTTCAAGAAGTGCAAAACTCAGGGTTGTAAGAAAAATAAAGGATGCAGGGGAACTTCATTTACGTGGTGTGGAGGGATACTGATGAAAAGAGCTGTAAAAAACTTTTTTTATAAGGTTTTGGTCTGTGTCCTTGCGGCTCTGGTTCCGCTTATCCTGATTGTTTACGGATTTCAGACAAAACGCTATTCCGAGCTTTCCAGGGAAGTGAAAAAGCTGGAAAAAACCCAGGAAGAGCTTATTGAACAGAATAAAAAACTTGTAGGAGACATTAGTCTTCTTTCAAGTACAGATGTAATAGAAAAAAAAGCCGTTGAAGAGCTGGGAATGCACAAGGCTGAAACGGAAGATATAGTTCGTGTAGAAATGAATGGGGAGAAGAAATGAGTGACAAGAGTAACAATGCTTCTCTTTTAAGTCTTGAAGAGCTTGTGGAAGCAACTTGCGGTAAGGAGATTACCGGAAAGGATTCTTCTCTTTTCTGTTTTACCAGCGTTCAAACAGATTCCAGAAATGTGTGTCAGAATACTCTTTTTGTTCCCCTTGTAGGTGAATTTCAGGATGGTCATAAATACTGTCCAGAAGCAAGCCAGAAAGGGGCCAGCGTAATTTTTATAAATGAAAGTGAATATGAAAAAAATCAGGCTGTTTACAAGGAACTTTCTGATAAATATGAAAAGCTTTTTGTAATTGCTGTAAAGAATACTCTTTTAGCCCTGCAGGCTGCAGCCGGACGCTATGTTGAAAAATTCCCGGACCTTATCAAGGTTTGCGTAACCGGTTCCAGCGGAAAAACAACAACAAAAGAAATGATTGTTTCCGTTTTAAAGGAAAAATACAATGTGGTTTATACCCAGGGAAATTTTAACAGTGAGACAGGTCTTCCTCTTTCTGTATTTAACATCAGAAAGGAACATGAAGCCGGTGTCTTTGAAATGGGTATGAACCGGGTGAATGAGATAAAGGAAATCAGCGGAGTTTTAAAAGCAAAATATGCCGTTATTACAAATATTGGTACTGCTCATATTGGAATTCTTGGTAGCAGGGAAAATATTGCTGCTGAAAAAAAACATGCTTTTGATTACATCGGAAAAGAAGGGGTTGCCTTTATTCCAGATGGAGATGATTTTAAAGAATTTCTTTCTAAAGATATTGAAGGAAAAAAAGTTTACTACGGAAGCTATGTTCCTAAAGAGAAGAGCGGTGTTTCTTTTGTAAGCGACAAGGGGGTTCTTGGAAGCGTTTTCTCATATGAAGGAGAAGAAATATTCTTAAAAATTCCAGGAATTTACAATTATAATAATGCACTTGCCGCCGTAGCCTTGGGAAAAGAACTTGGTCTTTCTGCACGTCAGATAAAAGCCGGTTTAGAGAAAATTTCCAGTGTAAAAGGCAGGATGGAAAGCCTTGAACTTACACTTAAAAATTCTAAGAAAATAAGTCTTATCAAGGACTGTTATAATGCAAACCCGGATTCAATGAAATGCGCCCTGGATTTTGTAAAAAATGTTTCAAATGTTTCCCAGAAAATTTATGTTTTGGGAGATATGCTGGAGCTTGGGGAAGATTCAAAGGCTGCTCATCAGAAAATTGGTCATCTTGTTGGTCTTTCAAAACCTGATTTTGTTGTTTTTGTTGGCAGTGAAATGGAAAATGCCTGGAATGAAACAAAAAAATCCGGCTATGACAAGGCTCTTTTTATCAGGGAAAAAGATGATCAGGCTATGGGTAAAATTGCAAAATTTATTCTGGAAAAAATTCAGGATAATGCAATGCTTTTCTTAAAGGCTTCCCGGGGAATTGCTCTTGAAAGAATTATTCCACTGATTGGACAGGGGGGATTTTAATGGGAGAATACAGATTTTTCCAGGATCGCTCCATTGAAAATTATAAAAAGAGTGATATTTTCTTTGTGGTTACAATGATTCTTCTTCTGGGCTTTGGACTTTTTACCCAGTATTTTTGTACCCAGAATTACGCAGAAAGAATGTTTAATGATTCCTTCTATTTTGTAAAAAGACAGCTGGTTTGTGCCCTTGTGGGAATGGCCGGCTTTTTTGCAATTGCCTGTGTAAAAATGAAGACAATCAGAAAGGCTCTTCCAGTTATTTTCTTTGCAACTTTAATAATGTGCCTTTTGACTTTTATTCCGGCTTTTTCAGTTGAAAAAAACGGTGCCCGCCGCTGGTTAAAGCTTCCTTTTTTACCAATGGCTTTTACCATTCAGTCTTCTGAATTTGTAAAATTTACACTTGTTATTTTTCTTGCAAATCTTTTTGACAAGCAGCTTTCAATTACTGATCCTGAAGAAAGAACTGTTCTTCCTTGTGTTACAGTTCTTATGATTTTTGCTATTCTTATTCTGCTGCAGAAGGATCTTTCAACCAGCGTTTTTATTTTTAGTGTAGCCCTGGTTCTTTTTGTTGTGGCTGGACTTAATATTCGCTGGGCATTTGCGGTTGGTTTTTTAGCAATTCCAGCCCTGATTCTTTTTATTACCAGTGAACCTTACCGACTGGACCGAATTGTAGCCTTTCTTCGTCCTGATGAAGGAGCCCATACTTTTAATTATCAGAGTATTGCGGCAAAAAGGGCAATTTCTTCCGGTTCTATGTGGGGAACAGGAATTGGAACTGGCTTGGTTCAGAGTTTAAAAATTCCTGAGGTTCAGGCCGACTACATTTTTGCAGGCTGGTCTGAAGCAATGGGGCTTTTTGGCGTTGCTTCCTATTTTCTCCTTCTTGCCCTTTTTTCATGGAGAGGATACAAAATTGCCATGGAATGTGAAGACCGATTTTCTGCTTTTGGAACATTTGGTTTTGTAACTACAATTCTGGCTCAGTCTCTGATGAACTGTGCCGTAGTTTGCGGAGCTGTTCCAACAACGGGAATTCCTCTTCCCTTTTTTTCTCTGGGAGGTTCTTCAATAATCGTAACACTTTGCATGTGCGGTTTTATTGTTAATGCTTCCAGAAATGATACCGACAGTAAAAAAGAAGAAATAAAAGTACCTAAATTTGAAGAAGTTACTATCAATGGAGTGAATGTTTATGAGTGATTTAAGTATTCGTTTTGATGATTACGAAGATGAAGTTTTTGATGTAAGAGATGCAGATTATTCAGGTAAAAGAAACTCAGAGAAAAAGGATAAAACTCTTGTTGCGGTAAAAATTATCGTAACTGTTCTGGCTTTTTGTGCTCTCCTTGAATTTTTCTTTTATAAATTCATCATTCCAAGCACAACAATTTCTTCAGGGCTTGTTTCTGTCAAACCTGTCACAGAAACAAGAGGACTTGTTGTGCTTGGAATGATGAATT
>JAILKG010000104.1 GCA_024693915.1 Treponema sp. | reverse complement strand
ATTGCGGGAAACAACCTTGCGGTGGTTACGGAAACATCTGCAGGAGGCGAACTGAAAGAAACCAAGGCAGTATGGATGGGAAAAAAGAAGGCAGAGAAAGGAAAGCTAGGGGAATTTCTGACTGAATCAGGAAAAAGCGAAGGCGAAATGGAAATAAGAAGACTCCTTAAGGAAAAGAGAACACCCCCGTCCGGAGAGTACCATGCACCATATTACGACATCCTATCAAAGGCGATGACGGGCGGATACGAGGTGGAGATAGAAGGACTAAGGGAAGAGACGCAGAAAGGGAAGGAAAACTGGCGTTTTATTCCTAACACCGGAGAATATCTTTTGGTGGAAGGAATTAAGATAAAGAGAACGGTGAACCTGCCATTAAATGTAAAAGAGATAGAGTTCATTGGAGCAGAAGACAGAGGCTACAGTAAAGATAAAACAGGGCAGGGGAACATCTACAACAACAGCGCGAAAGAATTTCAGACAGCGATTCTTGGGAAGAACGGAAAAATAGCCGGAAGCGAAAGGAAACTTGTGAGGGAAGAGAAGAATCCTGAAAGCTACCAGCTTGAAGAAGGTAAAAAGGGCTACCTGTTTGAGACTTTCATGTCAGACGAGGAATTGTTCTATGTGGATGCAACGACAAAAATCAGGAATATGAATGCAAAGCTTGGAATCAGACCGACAGACTCTGCGCATGCATATCCTGGCGACGACCTTGTCCTTAAATTCAAGGTGAAGACCCCCTACGGTGACTGCATTGTCAAAACGTCCGAGAAAGACTACATCGCGGTATACGACAAAAAGATGCTGTGGAGGGCAAACCTGTACATAGATGAAGGTGCAGGTGACTGGAACAATATGCACCCGTGGAATGCGCCTCCGGCAGGTGATAATGATAAAATTACAGGTACCTGGGCGGATTCAAATTCCAAGTCTTATTTAGCCCACTGGAACGCAACTGACTGGGGATATAATGAGTGGAATAAGGTGGTTAAATACAATCCAAATGATGCTTCTGTAGAATCTGAATCGGCTTCAAATGGCGGACAGATTTCAATCAGTTCATGGTCAAGATTTGTTGGACCAAATAATGAATGGGATGTATATAATTCAGTGGCATATGGATATGGCTGTGGTGATGAACCTGAGGAGTTTAATAAAGGATTGATTGAACAGAGTGTAGCAATGTCACAAATGAAAGAAAGTAATCCAAATTATCCTCCGGCAGGCACTTTTACACAAGGACAGACAACTGCTCCAGATTCAGACTGGAAATATTACATTTTCCCGGCAGATACGAATCAATATAAATATGGAAACCAGAAGTTGTTAGAAAAAGAACCGTCAGCATTTTATAAAAGGACAGCAGAAGAAACAAAAGTAAAGATTCCAGGATTCAGTACTTACTGGCTAGATAAAAAAGAATATAATTCGTCGCAATGTGATTATACATTAGGGATTGACTGTTCAGGTCTTGTTCATCGATGTTCTATTTATGAGGATTCGAAATATACAACTAAGAAAGAAACAATTCATAATATTAATGCAAAAATGTTTATGGGTAAAAAGTATTCTCATACTGATAAGAATGGAGAAGCAGTTTATGTTGTAGAAACTAACCCAACATATTCAATTCCTCTTTTTGCAGCATCTGACGATGAGCCATGGAGACTTGTACTGACTGTTCAACAAGAAAATAGTGACGAATTGAAACTAAAACGAGCTACTCAGAGAAGAATACTTTCACATGCAGTACCAGGAGATATTCTGGTTAATGATGGTCATGTTGTATTTGTGCAGAACCTGAATTACCCGGATGACAGTATGCAGATAAAGGATTTTAATCAGATAGATGTAATACATAGTTGTGAACGATTGACCACAGAAGATAAACCAACGTGGAAAGTCCAGAAAAGTACAGCTAACCAAGTTTCTTCAGGTATAAATATTTATCAATTACGTCGACTAAAGATTAAGGAGAATTAAAATGAAGAAAAGTTTATTAATTTTTTTGGTTCTTATAACTTCTTTTTTTAGTGTTTTTTCACAGACAGTGGAAAAAGTTTTTGAGACAGATGAAGTAAAATATAAATCAGGTGATCCTGCAAGATTTGGTCCATATGGAATTTGTATTGATGAAGTAAATGATTTAATAGAAATTATGAATGGGA
>JAILKG010000092.1 GCA_024693915.1 Treponema sp. | reverse complement strand
TATCGAATCGGGGACTTCACGGTATCGCGCACCGGAACATTGGAGTTTGCGGACCGGACAGGCAGTGAACTGGTGGAAAATGTTCTTGAGGCACTTAAGTAGGCGGCGGGGCTCTTCGAGTCCTTTGCCACAAACAGCGTCTAGCGCATTAATGCGCGTTTTTTGGCCCGTGGTACGCAGACCTTACCACTTTTTTTTGCTAAGTTTGTATATAATGCCTTTACCTTAAGCGGCGGGGCTCTGCGGGTCCCTTGCACTGCAAGCTACGCAAGCAAGTAGCGGGGCTAATTAAAGAGTCCCTGTATCTGATTGTATTTCCACACCCGCAGAATTGCGTCATCTATTGGGCCGGGCAGCTCCATACTGGTGATTCCCTCAGCCGACAATGCCTGCTGGGCTGCACTTCCAATGCGGCTTGCAATAAGATAGCGGCAATCGGCAAAGGCTTTTACGCTTTCCTGCATTGCCTTTTGACTGTGACTTCCGTCCATGCAGACAGGAATAACCTGCCTTTTTTCAAGCAGGTCATAACCTTCATTGTCATCCACATAATAAATATGGAAGATTTCTGCACGGCCGTAATGCTGGTTTACGCTTAGACCGTCGGTGGAAGCCACCGCCACCCTGTAAACAGAAAGTTTATCACCCATGAGAAAAATTTTCCTTTACTGAACCTGCTGCCACATCAAAAGTGGCGTAAATCTGCTTTGAAAACTCTGTTCTTCCAGGAACGCCCACAGCATCTGCCCGGCAGTGATTGCAGTGCAAAAAAAGTTCTATATGCTTTGCAGCCGCGGCTCTGGCGGCATGTATTTCCTGACAAGTAGGGGCCGGCTCCTCTGCAAGTTTTGCCGTTGGAATAAGAGGAATTATATTGTATTTTTTTGCCCCCGCCGCCGCTACTGTTTTTGCAATTTCTTCAATGTGGTCTCCGTTTATCCGGGGAACAAGGACTGTATTTACTTTTATTACAATTCCGGCCTCAGAAATTTTTTTGATTCCTTCCAGCTGGTTCTCAATCAGAATGCGGGCACCTTCTAGCCCCTCAATCTTTTTTCCATGCCAAATAATATAATCGTTAAGGCGGGCTTCAATTTCAGCATCCACAGCATTTACCGTTACAGTAAGGGAATCGATTCCGGCATCAATAATTTCCTGAGCCCGCTCTGAAAGCAAAAGCCCGTTTGTGCTCATACATTTTATAAGACCTGGGAATTCTTTCCCAATCAGGCGGAAAGTTTTAATTGCATTATCGCTTGCCAGAGTGTCTCCAGGACCAGCAATGCCCGCAACCCGAATTTCCGGACTGATTTCCAGGGCTTTTTTTATGAGAGGGATGGTTTCTTCAGGTTTTAAAACCCTTGAAGTAACTCCAGGCCTGTTTTCGCTGTCGTTCAGACTTCTTTCGCAGAAACGGCAGGCAATATTACAGCCCGGACAAACAGGAAGATGAATGCGGCCTGAAGTTGCCCGGCCATTTCCGTAGCAGGGATGATTTTCTCTTAATTCTGTAAAACTTTTTGCCATTTCTCTGCCTCTCTTTTACCTATACGACTAGCATTTTAATAGGCATATTAAATAAAATAAAACAGTGCACAGGGCACTGTATAAAGGGGTTTTAGGGAGAAGCCAAGGCTTCCCCCTAAATAATTTTACTTAGTTGTCGCTAAAAAGCGGTGTGCTCAAATAGCGGTCGCCTGAGTCAGGAAGCAGTACAACGATTGTCTTTCCCTTGTTTTCAGGGCGTTTTGCCAAATCTTTTGCAGCCTTAAGTGCGGCGCCGGCAGAAATTCCCACAAGAATACCTTCGCTCTGGGCAAATGTGCGGCCTTCTACAAAAGCATCGTCATTTTCAACGGTAATGATCTCATCGTAAATCTTTGTATTAAGTACGTCAGGGATAAATCCTGCTCCGATTCCCTGAATTTTGTGAGGACCAGCCTCTCCCTTTGAAAGAACTGGGCTTGTAGCAGGCTCAACTGCAACTACTTTTACAGAAGGATTCTGTTCCTTAAGATACTCACCAACACCAGTGATTGTTCCGCCGGTACCGATGCCCGCAACAAAAATATCTACTTTTCCGTCAGTCTGCTTCCAGATTTCAGGACCTGTTGTCTTTTTGTGAACAGCAGGGTTTGCAGGGTTCACAAACTGTCCCGGGATTATGGAACCAGGAGTTGCAGCGTGAAGTTCTTCTGCCTTTGCAATTGCTCCCTTCATACCCTTTGCACCCTCGGTAAGAACAATCTCTGCACCGTAAGCTTTAAGAAGGTTTCTGCGCTCAACGCTCATGGTTTCTGGCAAAGTAAGAATTGCCTTGTAGCCCTTTGCAGCGGCAACTGCGGCAAGTCCGATTCCTGTATTTCCAGAAGTTGGTTCAATAATTGTTGCACCAGGCTTCAAAATTCCTTTTTCTTCAGCATCTTCAATCATTGCAAGAGCAACGCGGTCTTTTACGCTTCCAGCCGGGTTCAAATATTCAAGTTTTGCAAGAATTGTTGCATTTTCCACGCCGGATTTTTTAGAATATCCGTTCAACTGTAAAAGAGGTGTTCCACCAATCAACTCCAAAGCACTTTGTTTAATATCACTCATTTTCATCCTCCATCTATTACCTAGTTATCTAATAGGTTTGATATGATATTTATACATTTAATTACCTACTTTGTCAATAGGTATTAAAATATTCTTTTTTGGGCGTGCACGTTTTAGTCGAGCCCATTTTAGCCGAGCCAGTTTTGGGCGTGCCCGCCGCCGGCAACCAACTTAAAGCATTTATAAAGATGCTCTGCTAGTTAGGGCAGCCAGCAAAAGCAAGGCCTTCCCTTAAAATTAAAAAATGCCGGCAGCGGTCGGGCTTTGCGCAGTCGCTTGAAACTTCGCACATTCGTGCTCGTTGCGAGAACCGCTTTCGCTCCATTCGCGGCCTTATTCCTCCAGAAAAGGTTTGGTCTTGTGCCATAAAAGGCGTCTTTTTGGACTTAAGCCTTCCAACCAGGTATAAAAAAGTCCACGAACGCCTCCGGCGCTGCTCCAATCCCTCACGCTTTTTTTAAAGATAATGGACTCTAAAAAAAAGAGGACTGGTAAGCTTGAGTAACATGGGGCTTACTTTTCTTCAGAAAGAAGGGCTTCTAAAAATACAGCAACACCGTCTTCATCATTTGAAAGCGTCGAACAATCGGCGGCCGCCTTTACTTCTTCAATAGCATTTTCCATAGCAACTCCCTTTCCGCACAGCTTTAACATACCGATGTCGTTGTGGTCGTCACCAAAGGCAATAATTTCTTCCCCAGAAATTCCTAAATAACTGCATAAAAAGTTAATTGCCTCTTCTTTTGTGGCCTTTCCGCTGGAAAATTTATACCAGGGAATATCTGAAAAAGGCAGGAAATCGCATCCTGGAACAGAATCTGCAATCTGACGGGCTTTTTCCGGGTCACTGGTCTGCACGCAGATTTTCATAGCCGGCTGGGAAAAATCCTTAAAATCGTCGTAGAGAGCTGAAAAATCATAACTGGTGCTTTTGTCATTTTTCCGGTTCCAGTAAATTTTATCCAGAGTATCCAGTGTTATCTCTGCATTCTCACCACAAATCTGATAGGCCGCAGCCAGCATTTTTCTGCTTTCTTCAAGAGTAAAAGTTTGTGTCAAAATCAATTTATCGCCATATACAAGGCTTGCTCCACCGTTACAGATCAGAATGTCCGGCCGGATTTTTTCTTCATAGGGTTTTATATTGCTTCTTCCACGAGAAGTAGAAAATCCCACAAGAATGCCCTTCTCCCGGCATTTTTTTAGAGCAAGAGCATTTTTTTCAGAAATTGTCTTGTCAGAAGTAAGGAGGGTACCATCCAGGTCGCAAAGAATCACTTTAGTTTTCATAGTCTGCTATGATATCACGATATCGCCTCTCCTACTACACATTTTTTTATAGCCTGGACAAATCAAAATGCGTTTGCTCCAGTAAATATCTCGTCCGCCAGGGCAAATACCCGGCTAATGAAACCCAGGCAAATTAAAACTTGTGGATATAAGAAAACATGATATAATTAGCCCGGTGTCTGATTCGAAAATCTCAATAGAAGAAATTCTTTCTCATCCGGAAAAAATCGATTTTGCCTTTCAGCCGATTTTCCAAGTAGCTACTGGTGAAATTTATGGATACGAAGCTTTGATGCGGCCTTATCCTTACACTCCAATTGAAGTAATCACCGAATGTGCAAAACAAAACAGGCTGAACGAAATAGAAGAAATCACCACCTATTATGGGGCAAAGCACTTTCTTGAAAATAATCTGACCGGTAAATTGTTTTTAAATTCTTTTCCGGCCGCCTTTGTTTCAGATGAAATGATGGTAAAAGTTCACCAGCTGGTTCAAAATCGGCTGAAAAAGCGCCTTGTTATCGAAATTCTTGAATATACCGAATTTAACAAACTGGCTCACGACAAAAAAGCATTTCAGTTTGAAAAGTCAAAAACCGGCGAAAGCATTGCCATAGATGATTACGGAACCGGAAAAAACATTGACAAAGAATGCATAGAATTCTATAAACCAGACATCGTAAAAATCGATCGCACGCTGATTAGCGGAATTCATCAAAACACCACCAACCAGAAGGCCCTTATAGATATCTGCAGTTATCTTCGCAAAAATAACATCACTATTCTGGCAGAAGGCGTTGAAACTCAGGACGAATATGATTATCTAAAAAAATACCCTATCGAACTTATGCAGGGATTCTTCCTGGGAAAGCCAAAGGTGTTTGATAAAAATGCCACTTCCTGATTTGCATAACATTTCTCTGTTTTGAAATTCCTCTAATTCTTGACAGTTGCCCCTGGCCTGCCTAAAATAATTGCCAGATAAACGAGGTAAATATGAACTGGATAATTGCAAAAGGACTTTTGATTCCATTTTTAGGAACAGCATTGGGCTCTGCCATGGTCATTTTTATGAAAAGAGACCTGAACGCCACCGTGCAGAAAATGCTTTCAGGATTCGCTGCCGGAGTTATGGTAGCTGCTTCTGTTTGGAGCCTTTTGATTCCAGCCATGGAAATGGCAACTTCAAGCTATATGGCAAGAGGAATTAACCCAAAGCTTTCGTTTATTCCTGCCGCTGCAGGTTTTTGCTTTGGCATGGTTTTCCTTCTGATTCTGGACAAACTTATTCCCCACATGCACCTTGACGAAAGCCAGGAAGGTCTTAAAAGCAATCTGCAGAAAACTACCATGATGGTTCTGGCTGTTACCCTGCACAATATTCCAGAAGGAATGGCAGTAGGAATTCTTTATGCCGGCTGGGCCTCCGGGTCAGCAGAAATTTCCCAGGCAGGAGCCCTGACTTTAGCCCTGGGAATTGCAATTCAGAATTTTCCGGAAGGCGCAATCATCTCCATGCCCCTCCACTCCAAAGGACTCTCAAAAAAAAGAGCCTGCCTTTATGGCGTCCTTTCAGGTATTGTAGAACCACTTGCAGGATTTTTAACCCT
Organism: Treponema sp.; assembly: GCA_024693915.1. Lineage (GTDB taxonomy): Bacteria > Spirochaetota > Spirochaetia > Treponematales > Treponemataceae > Treponema_D. Next base: position 3,128 of record JAILKG010000092.1, on the reverse strand, counting down.
TCTTCTGGCAAGCAGAGTTCTTTCAATCCTTCCATATTTTTTAAGTTTTGCCGCCGGCGCCATGATTTTCGTTGTTGTGGAAGAACTGGTTCCTGAAATGGCAGAAGGGGAACATTCCAACTGGGGAACAATCCTCTTTATGCTGGGTTTTGTCCTTATGATGATTCTGGACATAGCTCTGGGATAATCTGGATTTAGCGGCTGACAGCACCTGCACACAGCAGATTTCTCTCATGTACATACCTGCCAGAAGCGGCTGGTACTTGCTCATGAATCACCGCCCAAATCTGCACACAGCAGTGTCCGCGTCGACCAATAAGAACCAGTCTGTGTTGACCAATAAGAACCATACTGATTCAAAAAAAAACTGGCAGACTTCAAAAAGAAATCTGCCAGCCGGATACAGTTCTCTAAAATACACGTCATACAGTATTAAATTTATATACTGATACAGTGTTTTTTAAGTTTTAAATGTGCCAGAACTATAAAAATACAGGAGCAAGCACCCCTGGGGGAGTTTTAAGATTTTGTATTTTTAAAATTTTATAGCACACAAGCTGACCTTTTCTACCATAAACAAAAGCAAAGTAAAAAACAAAGCTTAAAAAAATTGGCAAAAAAGGTTCATTAGAGCGATCTTTGATAAAATCGCAATTAGAAGGAGCGGGTAGTATTTTAGAACCAGCAGAAACAGCAGAATTGACCAGCCCGGGATAAAACCAGCATAAATCAATAAAACAGAAACTGCCGGCAGCCCTCCTCCCCGCAGATTCAGGCTCAACCATATCCTATTCAAAAAGATCTACAAAAGACCTTCAGGAACTACATAATCAATCGAAGATTTTGCGTTAAAGGCAGCAAGATCATCCCTTACTTCTTCAAGTTCTTTAAGCAGAGATTTTTGAAGACCAGGCAAACTTGCTCCAAGAGCTTCATCTTTCAAAATTGAATAAGTATAAACAGGAACTTTTACCCGCTTATAATTTCCGTTGGCATCCGGATTTTCGTAATCAGGTTCATAAGAATAAGTTTCTGCCCTGATATTTCTTTCTGACTTCATAAGATAATTTACATAATTCAACTTTGCTTTCAGGCAAGATTCTTTATATAAAAGCTCATGTCCAGTTCTATTTGCCTTTTCAATAGCAACATTCAATTCATAAATCGCATCGCTTATCTTAAAAAGCTTCTTTACAACATCTTCATAGGATTCACCATCCAGGCGGGCAAGCTTTTCTTCCCGTTTGGCCACCAGCTCCTCTTCCGAAGGTTTATTCTTTTCAAAGGCTATTTCATATGGAGTTTTTTCAAGTAAATCACTCAAACTTGAAGCAAGTTTCTTCAATTCCGATCTGACTCTCATTGCTTTTTGTAATGTCATTCTTCACCTCTCTCCATTAAAATAGCACATAATCTCCAGACGTCCAGAAATTTCAAGATAATTCTGCAATAATTAGTTTCCATATGTCATCCCAAAAGACCCGATAAATTCTTCTGAAGAACTGCTATACCCACCTCATGTTCCTTGCCCAAAAGTCTAGTATTCCACCAAACACTGGCGGTAGAGATCATCTCTGCTAAACCTCAAGGTAGTCCAGAAAAAAATCGAAAGCTGAATCAAATATTTTTTTAGTTCACACATGACCGGAACAGGCTTTTCAATTTTACCATTATTTAAAAAAGCCTCTGCAAAACATTCTCCCCCACAAGAATAGCGGGCCCAGCAATTTTTACAATAAGAGATTTTATCCGCATAAAGATTTTCCATTTTATCTTTTTTATCCAGGCTAATTCCTTCTCCAACTTTACCAAGCAGACCTTCTTTTTTCCCAATAAAAGCCGGACAGATAAGAATGTTTTCCTTTCCATCAACGGCAATGGAACTGACTCCTGCTGCACAGCGATAAAAAATTCTTACAGGATGAAGCATTATCTTCATAAAACGGGCAAAATAATCTTCACTGTGCAAAAAAGCCCTGAAAAGTTTTGTATTTCCGGAAACAAGCTGTTTATAAAGCCACTTTGCAAACATGTCGTAAGAATTTTTTACTTCTTCAATATTTTTCATGTTGATAGAATTAGGGTCATTTTCCACGAGGCGGACAGGCTTCATTCCCACAACTTCAGGATTAAAAGCATAGAGACTCTTAAAAATCTCTACAAAATCGTGATTATTTCCTGAATATGTGGCTGCCAGTCCAAAAAAATCCTTGTTTTCCATTTCCTGAATATTTTTTGCCACCAGGTCATACTTTAAACCTGCCCGATTCTGTTCAGAAATCTCCTTTTTCCCATCCAGGCTTACTCCAAAAAGGATGGAGTTTTTCTTTAAAAGGGAACTCATTTTTTTTGTCAAAAGCATTCCGTTTGTAGCAAGCTGGCAGAAAATATTTATATTTCTTTCTTTTTTTAATTCCTGAACAAAATTATTTACCTCAAGGATAAAGTCCAGGCGCAGCAAAGGTTCCCCGGAACCAGTTAAATCGATTATGTAGCGGCAGTTTTCATCACCATTTGCTTTTCCGCCAAAATTGTCCACAAAAAACAGAATCGCCTTTTTTGCAGTCTCCACACTCATATCAAAGTCACGGCTTTTTTTGGAAAAGCAATAGGAACAGTTCAGGTTACAGCGGGTAGACTGTACCAGTTTAAGACAGTAATCTCCGAATTTTATCTCAGGTTTCTCAATTTTACCGGCTTTGACAAGTGAGCCGGCCTGCTTCAATTCCTGTATTTTCTTTAAGGTAAAATAGATTTCATCTTCTGAATATCGCTTTAAATAATCAGACAAATGCTCTTTCGGAAGAAGTGACAAAAAAGCCTCCCGACTATCTGCCTCCAAAGGCTCCATCTTCTGTCTTTCACCAGAAATTTCCCCAGGCTCTAAAAAAACTTTATTCTCTAAAAGAGAGCTTTCTTTCAATAAAAGTTCCCTGGCACACTCTGTTATAGGAAAATACATGAGCGTATTTGTACTGAACAAAAAAGACTGACCAAACAGTGAAAAAACTGCTCCGTCTCCGCCATTAATTATCTTGCATTCTCTTTTCATTTTTTACTCCACTTTTATTTTTAAAATTTCCCCAACTAAAGTTTCCAGCATTCTTCATCAAAAGCCTGTTTCCAGC
>JAILKG010000086.1 GCA_024693915.1 Treponema sp. | reverse complement strand
TAATTATCTTCCCTTGCCATGTTTAAATATTTGATTGCAAGGTCAGAATAATAGTAAGAAGTAATGGTATTTTTGTAAAAATATGCCTTTCCCAGCATATATTCCAGCTGCGGTTTCAAACTTTTTCGGCCATTATAAAGAGCAAGCCTGATACTGTTTATTGCTTCATCAAGATACCCTTGAGCTAAAGATGTATCCATTTGAGAAACAGCAAGATAAAAACTGGAATAACCGTGGTAAGTTAAAGCTGTATTATTAAAGGGTTTATCTTCCAGAATTTGTTTTGAAATATTGTAGCAGCTTTCATAATCATATTCCTTCCACTTTTCAGAAAGAGCTGTAATAGTCAGGGAATTTTCCAGTTTTGAACGTACAATTTTTACAGTAAAAAAAACTGCAAAAATCAAAATCAGCAAAATAGAAGCCAAAATAGTAATAAAGGGAAGAACCTTTCCAGGTTTTCTTACAAGGCTGTCCGTAGAGAAATTATGATATTCATTTATTTTTTTAAAGGCCATATTTCAAAAAAAAACAGGCAGGACAATAAGCCGGGTTCTGTCATTGTAAAAACAACATAACCATCTATCCCAAATATCTGTTGCCAGATACCTTTAGCAATATACCCGAAGCCTGTACGGAAAACTAAACGGCTTCTGCTTTATCTTGCTCCAGATGAGGCTTGCAATGCGGTTTTTGTTACCATAAACCCGGTAGTCTCTTACACTGCCTTTTCACCCTTACCCCGAGGGGCGGTATACTTTCTGTTGCGCTGTCTGTCATTTCAAGAGATATGGAAGAATTTATCCATCTATCCTAAAACGCCCGGTTATTACCCGGCATCTTTTCCGTAGGAGCCCGGACTTTCCTCACTTCATTTTTATATCATCATAAAAAGAAGCACGATTATATCCTGCCTGATAATTACAAAATTATTTAATTTTACTTAAAAACTCTTTTTAACTGAGCTCTGAGTAATTTTTCCGGGCTTTTTTAGCTTAAAGTTTAAAAGCTTTAATAGCCCGCTTAAAAAAAGACCGTCTTTATTTAAGACGGCCATATTTTCTATTCTTCAGAATCCTCAGAATCTTCTAACTCTTCGTCTTCATCTTCTTCAGATTCGTCCAAAGAATCAATATCTTCTGAATCTTCGTCAAGTTCTTCTCTTTCGTCTTCATCATCATATTCTGAGTCTGAATCAAAATCATCATCAGAAAGATCTGCAAGGCTTCCTGCATCATTGAAGAATGTTTCCTGAGAATCTTCTGCAGCATCTTCATGATAAAGGATTCTTGAACAGTATGGACAGAAAAGAATATTTTCGCCTTCATGAACTTCGTTAGCAAACTGAGCAGGAAGAATCATATGACAACCTGTACAAACACCATTTCGTACGGCTACGATACCTTCTGAATTTCTCTGAATAATTCTCTGGAACTTAAACAGGATTTCCTGATCCAAATCTGGAGTGATTGAATTTTCACTTTCAACAAGACTTTCCAGTTCTGCTTTGTAACCGGCAATCTCTGAATCAAGTTTGCTTCTGGTTTCATTCAAGTCTTTTTCCTGAGAATCAATCAGGTCTTTTTTAAGATCAATGATATCTTTCAGTTGTTCAAGTTTTCTTTCTTCTTTCTGTAATTCTTTACGAATTTCAGCTTCTTTAAGGGATGCTTCAGAAATCTGTTTATCAAGAGCTTCGTATTCACGGTGAGTAGTAATATTGTCCATATTCTTTTCACCAGCTTCAAGAGTCTTTACAACAGCATCAAGATCAAGAGAAAGAGCGTTTACAGTGTCTTTTACAGACTCATATTCATTACTCTTTTCAATAAATTCTTTTTTGAGCTTGCTCAAAAGCTCTTCCTGAGTTGTAAGCTGTTTTGGCGCATCAGCAATCTTGGCTTCAAGTTCATACTTTTTTCCAAGAATTCCCTGAAGGTCTTTAAGTTTTTCAAAAATTTCTGTAGTAACCATCTATCTGATTCCTTCCCACTTGTTTTATCTTATTGAATATACATTAAATGTGGAATTATGTCTATCATCATTAGACAAACCCTAAATCAAAGTTACCCCGAAATAAATCCGGGGTAACATAATTATTTTTATGATTTTTTAGGTTTCGATATAGTCTCTAAGACCGTTCGCCCTTCTTGGATGACGAAGTCTGCGAAGAGCCTTTGCCTCAATCTGTCTGATTCGTTCCCTGGTTACATTGAAATATAATCCAACTTCTTCCAGAGTGAGTGAATACCCGTCGTCCAGACCAAAGCGCATCTTAAGAACTTCCTGTTCTCTAGGAGGGAGTGTGCTGAGAACTTCACGAAGCTGTTCCTGAAGAAGTGTATAGGCAGTCTGTGTTGCTGGATTTTCAACTTCTTTGTCTTCAATGAAGTCTCCCAAAGATGAATCCTCCTCTTCTCCAATTGGAGTTTCAAGGCTGATTGGTTCTCTAGCAACATTCTTAACCTGTTTTACACGGGCAAGAGGCCATGCGAGCTGCTGGGCGATTTCTTCATCAGAAGGTTCACGACCAAGCTTCTGCATAAGCTGGCGGCTTTCCCGCACAACTTTATTAATCTGCTCAATCATGTGTACAGGAACGCGAATTGTTCGGGCCTGATCTGAAATTGAACGAGTAATAGCCTGCCTGATCCACCAGGTTGCATATGTAGAAAACTTAAATCCCTTTCGGTATTCAAACTTTTCTACTGCCTTAATCAAACCGATATTTCCTTCCTGAACAAGGTCAAAGAACTGAAGTCCACGGTTTGTGTATTTTTTTGCAATAGAAACAACAAGACGAAGGTTAGCATTTATAAGCTTGTTCTTTGCCTGTTCCATCATGCTGGAACCCCGTTTGATTTCCCTTGCCTTTTCCAGAATTTCATCGATGGTATTTTCAAATTCATATTCCATCTTGTGAAGTTTTCTGTCAATTTTCTGAATCTGTGTGTAAATTTCCCTGATATCATCAGTTGTCATATTGAGTTCTGCTTCAAGCTTTGCAGCTTCAGACCTCATTGAAATACGACGGCCAAGGCTTCTCAATTCTGAAGGACTTGAAATTCTAAGTTCCTTCATCTTTTTTTCCTGTTTCT
>JAILKG010000075.1 GCA_024693915.1 Treponema sp. | reverse complement strand
TTACTGCGTGGAGCGTTCAGCGGGTTATTCAAAACAAGAATCTGATCGAAGTTGGTATTCAAAAGACCACCAACAGCAAGAATGAACATAATAGTTACAGTAGGCGCAATTGAAGGAAGTGTAATTGTCCAGATCTGCTTCCAGCGGTTTGCTCCGTCAACCTTTGCAGCTTCATACATTTCCTGATCAATTCCAGAAATGGCAGCAAGATAGATGATTGCTGACCAGCCAAGTTCCTTCCACAAATCAGAAAGAACCGTAATAGCCCAGAAGTACTTTGGATAAGCAAGGAACCCAACACCTTCTTTCAGAATACCCATCTTCATAAGAATATCATTGAAAAGGCCGCCTTCTCCAAGCCAGGTAGTAAGAATACCACCGAGTACAACCCATGAAAGGAAGTGCGGCATATAAGTAATTGTCTGGACAGCTTTCTTAAACTTCATGTTGCGAACTTCATTCAAAAGCAGTGCAAAAATAATTGGCAGAGTAAAGTTGAAAATCAGCTTAAGAATACTGATTCCCAAAGTATTTCCCATTACGTTAAAGAATTCTTCATCCTTAAAAAAGTTCAGAAAATGCTGGAAGCCATGATGATCTGCCCAAGGAGTAGAAAAGAACTTCTTGCTGAACAACGGAGTAGTAATAAAAAAGTTTTTCTTGAACGCAATCAAGATTCCGTACATAGGGATGTAGTTAAAAATCAACATCCAAGCAATTCCAAGAAGTGCCATAACCTGCAGATATTTTTCTTCCCGCAGTCTTACCCAGAAAGTTTTCTTAGGCAGCTGCAGCTCATTGTTTTTCTGTTTCATGACAGTACCTCGCTTATACTCAGAAGTATAGACTCAGTCTTTCTATCTGCAAAGTTTGAGAATTTTCATAAAGGTGGAATTTTTTCGGTTTTACCCCCTTTTCTGCGTATATTTTAGTTGATTTATAGGAAATGTTCGTTTAGTTTGAGAGTAAGCAAGAAGGGGGGAGCACCCCCCTCGCGCCAGCCCGCAATGCGGTCTTCTGCTACCCCCCCTGCAGGGGACACCCCCGCAACGCCCCCGGCTTACCAAAAGGAGGATTACCAATGAAAAGTCCAAAAGGATACTTCACAACCTTACCTGGCGAAAACGGCCAGTTCTACAAAATTGAAAATTATGACCACATGGATGATTTCTTCATGACAATCACCAGTGCTTCTGATATATGGAACTTCTGCTGGTCACAGGGTGGAATTACCGCCGGCCGCATAGACTGCGACCATGCCGTATTCCCTTATTACACAGCCGATAAGGTAAGCGATGCCAAAAGCTACACCGGCTCATACACCGCCATCCGCGCCGGAGAAGGCAACAACGCCGTTGTGTGGGAACCGTTTGCTACCCTCAGCGCAAGCCCGGCAATCCGCCGCCTTGCCGAAAAAAATATCAGCCGCAACATTTACAAAAACGCCGCCGGCACCGAAGTGTGGTTCGAAGAAATCAACGAAGACCTCAAACTTTCTTTCCGCTACGGCTGGACCTCTTCTCCAAAATACGGCCTTGTTAAAAAAAGCGTAATCACAAATCTTTCAGATAAAGAAATTAAAGTAAAAGTTTTGGACGGCTGTCGTAACATTCTTCCAGCCTGCGTAACTGCAGACTTCCAGAACAACAACAGCGTCCTCCTCGATGCTTACAAAAAAACAGATTTAGACACAGATTCAAATCTCGCACTCTTTGCAGTTTCATCTATCGTTACAGATAAGGCAGAACCAAGCGAAGGACTTTTTGCAAACGTAAGCTGGTTCAACACAAAAGACACAGTTCTTCTTTCTCCAGATGCTCCAGAGCTCTTCGCAGAAAAAGGTGGCGTAGATGCAGTAGAAGTTGTAAAGGGAAAACGCCCTGCAGCTTATATCTGCCGTGACCTGTCATTACATGGTGCAAACGAAGCAAGCCAGTGGTACCAGGTATTCGATACCAGCCTCGACGCCGGAAAAATCGCAGTTCTTAAAAACGACCTTAAAGACCGCGCAGCCCTCACAAAGGCACTCGAAGAAGACATCGCTTCCGGTAAGGCACTTATGGAAACTTACATCTCCGAAGCAGACGGTTTCCAGGAAACAGCAGAAACAATGACCTGCGTTCACCATTCAGAAAACGTAATGTTCAATATTATGCGCGGCGGTTTCTTTGCAAACAACGGAAAAATCAGCCTTACAGATTTTGTAAAGTTTACAGACCAGCGCAATAAGGCTCTCGTAAAACTTGCAAAAAAAGTTACTGCTAAGGCCGCCGCCGGTGCAGATAAAGATGGTTTTGTAAATTATGGCGAACTCGAAGCCGCTGTTCAGAAAACAATGAACCCACAGCTTTCACGCCTTTTCTACGAATACATGCCGCTCACTTTCAGCCGCCGTCACGGAGACCCAAGCCGTCCATGGAACCGCTTTAATATTCACCTTCGCGACAATGACGGAAATCCAATTTTGAACTACGAAGGAAACTGGCGCGACATCTTCCAGAACTGGGAAGCCCTTGCATGGTCTTATCCACAGTACATCAAAAATATGACAGCAAAATTCCTTAACGCAATGACAATCGAAGGTTTCAACCCTTACCGTATTTCACGCGAAGGAATCGACTGGGAAATTCCAGAACCGGACAATCCGTGGGCACAGTATGGATATTGGGGAGACCATCAGGTCATTTATTTTGAAAAGCTTCTTGAGCTGTGGGAAAAGACTGACAGTGCAAGCCTTCTTTCGTCACTTGATGAGTGCATCTATTCAAGTTCGAACATTCCTTACAGGCTCAAGAGCTACAGGGAAATCTGCAGGGA
>JAILKG010000032.1 GCA_024693915.1 Treponema sp. | reverse complement strand
CTGTCTAATAAGTTTAGTAACTGCGGTCATTGAGCCTGTCGCCCGCTTGCGCACGGAGCGAAGCGAAGTAATGACCATTTACACTATATCTGGTGGTTGCTTCGCGCCTTCGGACGAGAACCTCAACCACCGCAAACTTTTCTTTTTGGTCAGCCCCAGTTTTTTTTTTAACACAGAAGGATTTTTTCTAAAAGAGCAGAGCCAGAGCCTTCACCATAAAGGCTAAAAGCCAGGCCAGAAGGCACTGCCAGAAAACAAGAATAAGGGCCCATTTTGCTCCCAGTTCCCTTTTGATAGAAGCGATAGCTGCCACACAAGGAGTGTATAGCAGGCTGAAAACCAGAAGACTGGCGGCAGAAACCGGGGAAAGGAAGGCCTCTACTCCATCAGAAAAAAGAATATTCAAGGTAGAAACCACACTTTCCTTTGCCATAAAGCCTGTTATCAGGGAAGTACAGATTCGCCAGTCACCCAGCCCAAGAGGACGGAATACTGGCTCAAGGAAGCCGGCAATTCCTGCAAGTATACTCATGGAAGAATCCTCGGCCAGATGAAGGTGGGCGTCAAAGCTCTGCAGAAACCAGATGACAATTGTGGCAATAAAAATTACAGTAAAAGCCCTCTGAACAAAATCCTTTGCCTTTTCTTTTAAAAGCTGAAAAACATTTTTTGCACTTGGAAAACGGTAGTTTGGAAGTTCCATAACAAAAGGAACCGGTTCTCCCTTAAAAAGAGTTTTCCTGTATAAAAGGGAAGCAAGGATTCCTGTTACAATTCCCAAAAGATAAAGTCCCGTCATCACCAGGGCACCTTTTTTAGGGAAAAAGGCACTTACAAAAAATGCATAAATTGGAAGCTTTGCCGTACAGCTCATAAAGGGAGTTAAAAGAATTGTCATGCGCCTGTCCCTTTCACTTGGAAGAGTTCTGGTAGACATAACTGCTGGAACCGTACAGCCAAAACCAATCAAGAGAGGGACAATACTGCGGCCGGAAAGTCCGATTTTCCTAAGCAGGTTATCCATCACAAAAGCAACCCGAGCAATGTAGCCGGAATCTTCCAGAATGGAAAGAAAAAAGAAAAGGGTAACGATAACCGGAAGAAAGGAAAGAACACTTCCTACCCCGGCAAAAATTCCGTCAATTATAAGACCGTGAAGAACCTCGTTGGTATCAAGGGCTGTTAAACCTGAATCAACCAGCATAGTAAGGGCGTCAATTCCTTTTTCAAAAAGGGATTGAAGGGATGAGCCTATAACATTAAAGGTCAGATAAAAAACCAGAACCATTACCGCAATAAAAATAGGAATTGCAGTAAATTTTCCAGTCAAAACTTTATCCAGTTTCTGGGACCTGAGCCTTTCCTTTGACTGTCCCGGTTTTTTTACCGTCTGAAAGCATACCTTTCTGATAAAAGAAAAACGCATATCCGCCATGGCGGCGCTTCTGTCCATCTGGCTTTCTTTTTCCATCTGAAGGGAAATATGCTCCAGGGTTTCTTTTTCGTTTACATCCAGATCCAGCTGGTAAAGAATGCGCTTATCCCCCTCAAGGAGCTTGCTTGCCGCAAATCGAAGAGGAATTTCACTTCTGTCTGCATGATCCTGAATCAAATGGATAACCGCGTGTAAAGCCCTGTGAACAGCGCCCCCCTTATCGTTTGCATCGCAGAAATCCTGACGCAAAGGCTTTTCCTGATAATGGGCAACGTGAAGGGCATGTTTTACAAGCTCGTCCACACCCTGATTTTTTGAGGCTGAAATAGGAACAACAGGAACACCCAGAAGCTTTTCCATTTTGTTCACATCCACAGAACCGCCGTTCCCCAAAACCTCGTCCATCATATTCAGGGCAATTACCATAGGAATATCCAGCTCTAAAAGCTGCATTGTCAGATACATATTTCTTTCAATATTTGTGGCATCCACAATGTTAATAATTCCCTTAGGCTTTTCCTTTAACACAAAATCCCTGGAAATCAGTTCTTCAGAAGAATAAGGGGACATTGAATAAATTCCAGGCAAATCTGTAACAAGAGTATTTTTGTAACCCAGAATCTGACCGCTCTTTCTGTCCACCGTAACGCCGGGAAAATTTCCAACATGCTGGTTTGAACCGGTTAACTGATTAAAAAGAGTAGTTTTTCCCGCATTCTGATTTCCCACAAGGGCAAAAGTCAAAACTTCTGTGTCCGGAAGGGGATTTTCTTCCGCCTTTGAATGGTATTTACCTTCTTCACCCAGGCCGGGATGATGAAGAGAGGATGAATCCCCTGAAACTTCTTCAATTAAAGAATTATTGCTGCAGGAGGCAAAAGTGCTTTCGTCATCAGAAACCTGAATTTTTGCCGCATCTTCCAGGCGCAGGGTAAGCTCATAGCCGTGAATTTCAATTTCCAGGGGGTCCCCCATTGGTGCCAGCTTGATTTTTTTTACTTCCACACCGGGAATCACGCCCATATCAAGAAAATGCTGTCTGAGCTCACCGTTTCCGCCAACAGCGGTTATTACTGCTTTTTTGCCTAAATCCAAATCCTCTAAAGTCATAGGAGCATTGTAGCAGAGAAAAGGCAAAATATAAAGAATTTCAAAGATTTAAATAAAAATACAAAAATCAGTAAAGAAGCTTAGAATTTGTCTCCACAACTTTTTATAAAATCTGTGGCAAATCCATTACCTGCCGCCGAAGCTTCCTGCAAATACTTTCTTCCTTTCTGAATGTTAAAATTTCCACCTAAATTAGTGTAATAAATGTATCCTGCATTATATTTTGCATCAACATTCCCCTGCTCAATGGCTTTTTCATACCATTTAAGGGCTTCCTTATAATCAATTTTTACGTTTCCCCATCCGTAGTTGTAGTACATTCCCAGAATAAACTGAGAACCTGCCATTCCCCCCTCTGCGGCATCCTTACATAAATCAAAGCCTTTTCTTAAATCCTGCTTTACACCACCAGACGGCCAGATATAAAGTTTTGCCAGATTTTCCTTACAGTATAATGTATATCTGAATTCTCCCGTTTCCAAAGCTTTCTTATAGTATTCTTCCGCTTTTTTGAAGTCCTTATTTTTATGAGCCTCGTAACCGATATTATAATACTCTTCAGCCAGTTTGGCGGAATCCTGCGCTTTATTCCCTTCCTCTTCTATTGTCTGCTTTAAGGAAGCAACCTTTTCTTTTGCATTTTCATAATTTTTGGAAGCAGCTTTTTCGTACCAGGAAAGGGCTTCCTTCTTGTCCATTGTGACACCAAATCCGTACTCATACAAAAGCCCCAAACTGTACATTGCACAGTCATTTCCCTGCTCAGCAGATTTTAAATACCACTTTCTGGCTTCAGTATAATCCTGTTTTACACCTTCGCCATTATGATACATTATTCCAAGATTACACTGAGCATAAGGTTCCCCTTCATTAGCTGCGGCTGTATATAATTCAACAGCCTTTTTATAATCATCAGTAACTCCTAATCCATATGCATAGCATATACCAAGATTTGTTCTGGCATACTTGTACCCCTGCTCAAGGGCCTGATTAAAATACTTAAAGGCATCATTGTAATTTTTTGCATTAAAAGCATTACATCCCAAATTATAAAGCTCTGCGCCTGTCTTAGAATTTGTGTTATTATTCTGGTTCTGCGACTTCTGATTATTCTGGTTCTGCAGCTTCTGTTCCGTGTGGTTATTCTGCTTCTGGCTGTTCTGGTTCTGGTAGTTTTCCTTCTGGGAAACTGTCTGCGGCATTTCATACCCCGCAAGATAAACCTCGGTCATAAGGCCGTCGTCGTTCTTTGGAGTCTGTTCTCCGTTGGTGCGGCGGTTTACTTCCCGGCGCACATCCAGAAGGATTGCGTAAAGAGATTTTTTCTCCAGAATCTTCTGGGTAAGAAGGGGCGTAAAAACTCCGTCCTGGGCAACCTTTCCCGCATCCGCAGAGTATACGATTATGGAGTTCTTCGGCTTTTCCTGGGTAAGGACAAGACCCCGGGTTGCACTTCGCCCGCTGGAAGCAGGAAGGGGATTATTGCGGCAGGCATCCAGAATTACGATATTTGTATCGGCAACCATACTGGCCATAATTTCATCTACATCAACGCTGCGGGTTGCAACTCGCCTTTCATCAGGAATATCTGCATCCACCGGAATCAGGTAGTTTTTTCCGTTCACCTGAACCGCGTGTCCGCCATAGTGAAAAAATCCGATTCCGCCCTTGCCTCTAAGGGTTTTCTCAAAATCCGCCATTGAATCCAGCATTTTCTCACGACTTCCGTTTTCCACGATTGTTACAGTAAAGCCCAGCTGAAGAAGGGATTTTTTAAGGTCCCGGGCCTCGTTCACTGGAGTAGCAAGGCTTCCAAAGTTCTTGTAGCTGCTGTTAGCAATTAAAAGAGCGTTTCTGGCTTCTGAAAAGAGTGGACGAGAGCCAAAAAGGAGCAGCGCAGAGAGGAAGAAAATTTTCAGAATATGACCGGCTAAGACAGTAACAGCAGATTTCCTTCCGTCATTTGCAAAGCTCAGTCTAAAATTATCAAAACTCACATTAGCTTTATTTTTCATACTATCTTCCTATTTTATAATTTATTGTTGCTGTTCCCTGGGAAAGGTCTGAATTCTTTCGTGCAGCCTGCTGGTTTTTCATAATAGCGTGAAGACTGGTGCTGGTATACTTTCCGCTTTCAGTCTGAGACGGCAGAGCATCCTTCCTTGAAGAAGCGTAGATTATAACATGCTCTGTGCCATAAACTCCGTCGTCGGAAATGCGTAAAACAGCTCCAGGAATATCTGGAAAAACTCTGGCCTTATTTCTCTCAATAAAACTGCTGTTCATTGGAAGCCAGGTCTTTACCCCTTTTGCGTCAATCATAAGAATTGCAAGATAGGCGTCCTTATCAGAGGTAATCTTAAACTGAACCTTGTCCCGGGGATAAAAAAGACTAGATTCCCGTCCATCCGCATTCAGCATTGAAGCAGAAAGGGAAATTTTCAGGTTGTTTCCGGAGAATTTTGTACTTGAACCGTAAGAAGAGCCTGCAGAAGAAGGAAAATCTGCACCACAGGAAACAGAAGCAAAAGCCGGATTTTCAATATCTATGGCAATATTTGAAAACTCGGCATAGGTGTATGGTTTTCCCAGAGGAATATTTCCAAAGCAATTTGCGTACAAATAGCGGGAAGATTTTGTCGGGTGAGCAGCAACAACAGGTAGACTCAATTCAGAAAGCTCATGGCTTTTTACCTTCTGCATTTCAGCGTGGGGCAAATTAAAATATTTAGGAGAAGCTTCCCCATCGTCCCAGGTAACATCAATCTGGTAAGCGTCACCGTTAAGTTCAAGCATGTTCCAGGCATGACCCGAGCCGTAAAGTATTGTACAGGGCAGTCCCAGTTGCTGCATGTAATAGGCAAATGCCCGGGAATAGCCCGCACAAACCGTTTTGTACTCAACAACCGCGCTGTAGGCTGTCTGAAGTTTTCCGCCATAATTTCCGGAATTAAAAGCTTCGTAATCATAATCAATTGAAAGACACAGATAATCGTGAATATATTTGATTTTCTCAATATCAGAATCAAGCAGGTTGGCGTAAAAAATAATTGGAAGGGTCATATTAAAAAACTGCTTGTTTTTCATAGGAAGATCAGTTTTGCTGAAAAGATAATTAAACTTTACAGAGGTAACATAACTTGTTGAAGTATTGTACCAGCCCTGATAGTCGCCGGCCCACCAGAAAAGCTCCGGATTATCATAATATACCGACCAGATTACTGTAAAAAGATCATCTACCTTCAGACGGGAAATGAAATTTACTTCGCTTTCTGCATTCATCAGGGCTTTGTAAACCTCATCGTAGGCCGATTTCTGGTCATTAGTAAGATTTGAACGGTAGAAAAGATAAGTGTCCGGATAGGCATTTCCAAAGGCATCGACTTTTTTAAAGCGCTCAAAGCCCCGCATAAGAACCTTTGAAGGAAGTGGAACTTCAGTCTTGTTTTGAATCTTACTTCCTTGAATCTCCAGAGCGCCACCAGCAAAAACCTTATCGGAAGCTTCCTGCTTTGTAAAAGTGGTTTTTGGAGCAATAGAAAAATCAAGTTCATCGGAATTAAATGCCAGAAGCGCCGAAAGCTCAAATAAACACTCAAAAAAAACAAAAAAAAGCTTTTTCATAATCTCTCTTTTGTCTATTATAGTATAAAAAGCAGCAAGTGTCTAATTCACGCATAGGGCAAACGCATTATAAATAAACTGTGCAAAAAAAAGTGTTAAGGTCTGCGTGCCACGGTCCAAAAAACGCGCAATATTGCGCTAGACGCTGTTTGTGGCAGAGGAACTATTATATGCCGCTTTCGCGGCAGCCACAAACAGAGTCTTTTTGCTTCGCGCACTTCGTGAGTCCGCAGCACGCTTTCCCCGTTGCAATTTTTTATGTATAGAATCAATAATGCGTTTGCCCTGTCTATCTTCTATATACATATTGAAGAATTAGCTTATAATCACTAAAATATTTTAATTGCATTTTTTTAGGAGGGAAACCTTATGGTTCCAACATTAATTAAAGATTTACTTTCAACAAAACCGGAAGGACAGAAAGTTACTGTCTGCGGATGGGTGCGCACAGTTCGCGACTCAAAAAACTTAGTTTTTATTCAGGTAAATGACGGAAGCGCCTTTGCAAACATTCAGCTTACCTTTGACAGAAACGCTCCTTCAAATAATGCAAATGTAAATAATATCGAAGAAGAACTCAAAAAATTGAATACAGGTGCCTCTATTCGGGCAGAAGGTATTCTTATTGAAAGTCCGGCTTCTGGCCAGGCTGTAGAAGTTACTCTTGAAAACCTTAAAATGCTTGGCGCATGTAACCCTGACGAATACCCACTGCAGAAAAATAAGATGAGCATGGAATACCTTAGAACCAACGCTCACCTGAGAGCCCGCACAAACACATTCGGTGCCGTTTATCGTGTTCGTAACCAGATGGCATTTGCCGTTCATTCTTTCTTTCAGGAAAGAGGCTTTCAGTACATCAATGCCCCGGAAATCACCTGCTCTGACTGCGAAGGTGCCGGAGAAATGTTCCAGGTAACTACCCTTTCTATGGAAAAAATTGCAGAAATGGGTGTTAAAGCCGGTGCCGGCGGAATGAAAATTGAAGACGCTCACAAAATCGTTGACTACTCAAAAGATTTCTTTGGAAAGAAAGCCTCTCTCACCGTATCAGGCCAGCTGGAAGCAGAAACAATGGCAACAGCATTGAGCCGCGTTTATACCTTTGGACCTACTTTCCGCGCTGAAAACTCTAATACTCCACGCCACCTGGCTGAGTTCTGGATGATTGAACCGGAAATGGCTTTCTTTGATTTGGACGACGACATGGACATTCAGGAAGACTTTGTAAAATATCTTTTGAACTGGGCACTTACAAAATGCCGCGCTGACCTTGAATTCTTTGACAAGAGAATTCAGCCAGGCCTTATCGAAAGCCTTACAAAAGTAGCTAATGCAAAGTTTGTTCGTATTTCTTATACAGATGCAATTGCAAAGCTGGAAGAAGCAGAAAAGAATGGCGCAAAGTTTGAGTTCAAACCATACTGGGGCTGCGACATTGCAACTGAACACGAACGATATCTTACAGAAAAGATTTTCGGCTGCCCTGTAATGGTATTTAACTATCCAAAAGAGATTAAATCCTTCTATATGAAACAGAATGATGACGGAAAAACCGTAAAGGCCGTTGACGTTCTGGTTCCTGGAATCGGAGAATTAATCGGCGGTTCTGAACGCGAAGAAGACTACGATAAACTCTGTGCAGAAATCGAACGCCGGGGAATGGATAAATCAATCTACGACTGGTATCTGGACTTAAGAAAGTTTGGTACAGTTCCTCACTCAGGATTCGGTCTTGGATTTGAGCGCCTTATCCGCTACGTAACAGGTATGGAAAACATCCGCGATGTAATCCCTTATCCTCGGGCTCCGAAATTGGCGGACTTCTAGTTTGTGCAGTTTACCGGTAGGGAAAGAGCAAGAGCTCGCGAAAGCGAGCGTCTAATTCCTTATCCACGGGCTCCAAAACTGGCAGACTTTTAAAAAGCAGGCGAAGGGGGTTTTAAGGGTCCTCCCTTAGGAGAGGGGGTACAGTCAGGCATAGTCTGCCTGGACGCATTTTGGTGGAGAATCCTAAATCGACCTGCTGTTGCAGCTCGATTTTTAACGGATTTCCGATAAGAGCAGGGGGAGACTTCCCCCTCCTCCTTTTATTGCTTAATCCTGCAAAGCCTCGTAGCCTTCTTCGCCGGTTCTTACCTTTACAACATTCTGAACGTCATATACGAAAATCT
>JAILKG010000327.1 GCA_024693915.1 Treponema sp. | reverse complement strand
ATTATACTAATTTTACTCTTGGAATGGCTTCAAAACTTCCTCCTAACTCAGATATGATTTCCTTAAAGGTAAACTTTGAGCCAATAAAAGGCTTTACTGTGGGAACAAAAACTGCTTTTATGCGTCATGCCAATTCTTACGAAGACCTTACGGAAAGTGAGGTTCTGGCTCTATTTAAGAATGCAGAAGATATTCCCTGTTCAGACGGAAGTATCAGAATGACAGAAAAAGAATGTGAAACTGCCGTAACTACAACAAACTTTCTTACTCAGGATCACGTGATGTATGTAATTCAGGCTGGAATTAATGGCGGCTATAAATTTAAAATAAAAAATCTCATTGATTTGACTTTTTCCGGAGAATATACATTTGAATATATCAGAGATGACGGTGTAAATAAAAATATTTATACTTCTTCATATTTAACGGAAGAAGAAGTTCAGAACGCAAAAAGCCTGTGGAAAAAATCTCTTCATGCTTCCTACAACCATTATTTTTCTTTATTCATGAAAATAAGTTATTAGGGCTATAAATTAAAGAGGAAAAAAACTAAAAAAAGACCTGTCTATAATAAAGGCAGGTCTGAATTATCTTTTACCGGCTGGTATAAATTTTTAGCAAGTAAATTATTCTGTGATTTCTTTACCGCAGAAAAAGTGTTTTACATCCCTCTTTTCAAATGCTTCCTGAATAAGGGTGTCAATTTCAAGTTCCTTATAAATTCTTTCAGCATCTTCAATCCTTCCCCGCAAAACCGGATGTTTAGGAGAGAAAAGCACGCAGCAGTCTTCATATGGAAGAATTGATGTATTGTAGGTGTCAATTAAAACCGCATCCCGGATGATTTCTTCTTTATCCATTCCAGAAAGGGGTCTTAAAAGAGGGTAGCTGGCAAAATGTTCAGTAACACTCATATTTTCCAGTGTCTGGCTTGCTACCTGACCCAGACTTTCACCTGTAATTATACAGTCTGCATGAACACGGTGGCAGAGCATATTTGCAACTTTCATCATACATACTCTTAGCATAAGGGTTGTCCAGTCAGCAGGAGACTTTTCTTTGATTTTCATCTGAACTTCTGTAAAAGGAATTATATTCAGATAAGAAGTGATGGAATAACCTGAAATTCGGGCAGCAAGATCTTCAACTTTTTTCTGAGCTTCAATTGAAGTGTATGGATATGAGTGGAAATAGCAGCATTCAATTTTCATACCACGGCGGGCCATTCTGTAACCCGCAACAGGTGAATCAAGTCCACCGGAAAGAAGGAGAAGCCCCTTGTTTGAAGTTCCAACAGGAAGTCCCCTCAATGCCTTTTTTGCATCTGAATATATATAGACTTTGTCACGAACTTCTACATAAAAAGTTACATCAGGTTTGTGAACATCTACTTCCATTATTTTTTCATCAAATACCAGGGAAGCTGCCTCGCAGGCAATCTGATAAGAGTTCAGTGGAAACCTTTTATCCTGTCTTTTAGCTTCGATTTTAAAAGTTTTTTTCCCTTCTTTTGCAGAAAGAAGGGCCATGTTTTTTATACATTTCTGGATTTCGTCAATGTTTTTTTCAGTGGTAATTGTTTTAGCCCAGCCCGTAATTCCTAAAAGATGGCTTAATGCGTATTCAACATCTTTTTCTTCATCTTCTTCGCAGGTGATATAGAGGCGGCCAGCTCTTAATGCTATTTTTGCATTTGTCTGTTTCAAATACTGTCTTGTATTGTATAAAAGCTGGTTTTCAAAGCTTTTAATGTTTGAGCCCTTAAGGCTTAATTCACCGATTTTTCCTAAAAAAGTAGTCATAGCAAAAATATTATCAGATTTTACAAGTTAGTGCAAAGGTGTTGAAAAAAGCCAGTGTAAAAGGGGTAGAGAAACATGCCCAGGCCTCCCTGTGCACTGCAGCCTTTGCTAAGTAAAGCAGGACTTGTCTGAGCAGTACCGGACTAGTCTGAGCAGTGCAGGGCCTTAAGTATTTATTTTCCTATATCTTTTCCCCTGATTCCAAAATCCTTTTGCCTTTCTCTTATTGCCTGGATTTGAGGATTGTTTTTTTCAAGAGCGTCTATTAAATCCCAGTGAAAGTCAATACTTTCTTCCGGAAATGGGGAAGGAGGAAGGGGCTTTTTTCTTGAGTTTGCTTCTTTTACTATCTGTAAAAGTCTTTCTTTAGAGGCTTCTCCTGCTCTGGAAAAATTTCCCTTTCCAATGGCCAGAACATTGTTTTTTTCTGAAAAAACAGCTTCAAAGGGAAGTTTTTGAAATTTATTTACATTTCGAATTCTGGTAGAACGTCCTGATGTGCAGGAAAAATTATTTCCTCCTGTAAAAATATGTTTTGAAACTGTAAAGACGTTTTCTCCGTCAGTAAAAGAGGCTTTTCCTTCGCTGGAATATTCCATGTCAGTCTGCCAGAAGCGCAACTGATAAATTGCCTGGGGAAGAATAAAATAGCTGTAGATGTTCTGTTTTTCTTTTTGTGGTGAAATTCTGATATTATTTTTAGCGTTAATTCCCTGCCAGTAACCGTAAATTGAATTTTCATCAATTTCGTCACCACCGTTTTTATCATCCTGAAAGGTAAGAAATCTGGTACTTTCAGGTATCTTAATTAAAAAATCTAGAAAAATTTTATCGTTTAGCAAACATAGAGGGATGCGGCTGATTTTTTCTTTTTCATCATATAGTGTGATTTCATAGCATTCCTCAGTATTTTCGATTTTTTCAAAATTGCAGGATAAAATTACAGGATTTTTTGAAGTGGCAGAATTTCTGTCTCTGCTGGATTTTTCTTCAAATTTTTCTGACTGGGCTGCTCTGTCAAAGTACCATCTGTCAAAAACTTTTAAAATTATTGAAATTTCATTGTCTTTTCCAAAAAATATTATTCTGTCCTCGCTTTCCCATATTCCTGTAAGTTCCTCCGGTGTTTGAGCCATAAGAGGG
>JAILKG010000264.1 GCA_024693915.1 Treponema sp. | reverse complement strand
AGCGCAGTACTGCGCGATTTTGCAACCACGAGATAGTGACCGTAAGCCAATTTTGAAGTTGAAACAATAAAACTCGAAATTAAGTGTAATTTGAGTTATATATAATAAGTTACCTATTGCTAACTTATTATTAAAATGATAAATTATAATAGTTAAATAAAGCTAACTTATAAGGAGATTATAAATGCTGAACAAAATCGCAATCAAAGATGTAATTGGCCGTGAAATAATTGACTCACGGGGAAATCCTACTGTAGAAGTAGATGTTATTCTTGAAAACGGAGTTATGGGACGAGCTGCCGTTCCAAGTGGAGCTTCAACCGGAGAAAACGAGGCTCTTGAACTGAGAGATGGTGACAAAAATCGCTACGGAGGAAAAGGCGTTCTTAAAGCAGTAGAAAATGTAAACAAAATCATTGCCCCTGCCCTCAAAGGTGAAAATGTTTTTGAGCAGCGGGCAATTGATATGAAGATGCTTTCCCTTGACGGAACTCCAACAAAATCAAAGCTTGGGGCAAATGCAATTCTGGGCGTTTCCCTTGCAACTGCACAGGCAGGAGCAAAAGCGCTGAACATTCCTCTTTACCGCTACATTGGCGGCGCAAATGCCCATGTGCTTCCAGTTCCAATGATGAACATTATTAACGGAGGCGCCCATTCAGACGCGCCAATCGCCTTCCAGGAATTTATGATTCGTCCGGTTGGGGCAAAAACAGAAAAAGAAGCAATCCGCATGGGAGCAGAAGTTTTCCACGCCCTTGCAAAACTTCTTAAAGGCCGGGGACTTTCTACAGCCGTAGGTGATGAAGGCGGTTTTGCTCCAAAATTCAACGGAATTGACGATGCCCTGGACTCAATCGTTCAGGCAATTAAAGATGCAGGCTACAAACCAGGAGAAGATGTTAAAATCGCCATGGACTGCGCCGCCAGCGAGTTCAGCGTAGAAAAAGACGGAAAATTCTTCTACAACTACAAGGAACTTTCCAACGGAACTCCAAAAGATCCAAATGGTAAATGCCTTTCAGACGACCAGCAGATTGATTACCTTGAAGAACTCATCTCAAAATATCCTATTGATTCAATTGAAGACGGCTTGGATGAAAACGACTGGGAAGGCTGGAAAAAACTTACTGCCCGCATCGGCAACCGCTGCCAGCTTGTAGGAGACGATCTTTTTGTAACTAATGTAAAATTCCTTGAAAAAGGAATCAAAATGGGAGCTGCAAATTCAATTCTCATCAAGGTAAATCAGATTGGTTCCCTTACAGAAACTCTGGAAGCAATTGAAATGGCTCACCGTCACGGCTACACTACAGTTACAAGCCACCGCTCAGGGGAAACTGAAGACACAACAATTGCAGATATTGCAGTTGCAACCAACAGCGGACAGATTAAAACCGGTTCAATGAGCCGCACAGACCGCATGGCTAAATACAATCAGCTTATCCGCATTGAGGAAGAACTGGGTGAAACAGCTGTTTACGGCTACAAAAAGTTTTAAAAGTCCTGCTTACGCTAAAAAATAGTAAGTCCAAACCCTCTTCAGGGATAAAAACCTGAGGGGAAAAAGAGTTTTGCTTTCGAAAAAAATCGAAGGCAGAACTCTTTGAAAAAGCCTCATTACCCCTCCCTTCCTTATGGCAACAAAAATTACAAGATATTATGCAGGACTTCTTATGGCTATAGAATTTCTTCGATTTTTTTTAGAATCAGCCTGTCTGCCGGAAGCCAGTCCACAGAATAAAGATTTTCCTTTGTCAGCCATCTGGCAGATTCGTGTTCCAGAAGTCTAAGTTGCCCGGAAAGAACTGTGCACAAAATACAGTACATGGTCAGATGAAAAGCCGGATAATCATATTCAACTAGGCCAAGAAGCTTCTCAGCCCTTACCCGGGTATCCAGTTCTTCCTGAATTTCCCTGACTATGCATTCCTCGGGACTTTCGCCTTCCTCAAGCTTTCCCCTGGGAATTTCCCAGCCGTCTTTTAACTCCCCATAGCCCCTCTGAGTTGCAAATATTTCATTTTTACCAGTTTCAGGATTTGTGCGAAGGATTACTGCCCCGCTTACAGTTATTTTTTTCATTTTGCTTTCCTAAAATCTACTTCTCTAAAATAAATCCAGCATAGAATCCAGATATACGGCCTCCCGAACTTCAAGCTGAAAGTCCGGCTTTGTTAAATAATATAGCAAAAACTCCAGAACTATAGCCGACCCCAGACCTCTGCCTTCAATTTTGAAATTTGAAAAACCCAGGGGAAGGTACTTTTCCTGAATTTCCTTAAGACCAATAAAAGCTGGATTTTTCTTTGCAAGAGAAAAAGAGTATCCCCTTTCACCGCCGGGAGCCCTGCATTTATGGTCTGGAACTTCCTGTTCAAGATTTTTTCGGCTGACATTTTCATAGCAGGCTTTTCGATTTTTACAGGAAAAATCACAGCATTCATTGCAAAGAAATTCCACCTTGTCCTTTTCTTCCTGAGAAAGAGACTCAAGTCGGTCAAAACACTTGTTCAGCCTGAAATCCGGCACAACATACAAAAAATCAGGACGGTCAAGCTCTGCCTTAAAATCATTAAAAGAGGTCAGCACTTTAGTAGTAGAAGAAACCTGATAAAGTCCCGGATATTTTTCCTTTAGATAGGAGGAAAGCAGGTCAGAATGAAGGATAACTCCGTTTTTAACTGGCTTAGTTTGCTGTTTTTTTCCATTTTGGCCGGAACTTTCGTATTGCCCAGAATCTCCGTTTTTACCGGATTTTTCAAAAAGACGGCAAAGTTCATTGCATTTTTTATCAGTCAGATGTTCATTTTTTAAAAGAGAATTGCTGAAAGTCAGACGGGCTGAAATTCCATACTCATTCATCAGATTTATAACACTGCTGGCGCTTGCCTGGCCAAAAGAAGTTCTGCCACCACCCCACAAAGAGTCAGCAGGGGCACCATATATAGAAGAAATTTCGCACCAGGGGTAGAACCAGTCTCTGTGCTGGCGCCATAGGGGAAGGAAAATTTTGTATAATTCGTAAAATTCAAAAAGCCCGGGAAGATGAAAAAAGGCGATTTTTTTGTTCTGAAGGCCTTTTCTTGTATGTATATCTTCAGAAAATCCGCTTTCTTCCTGCTTTTTCTGACATTGGTTCATTCTGTCGCAACTCCAGCCTGATCAGACCTTGTGAAGAACATATAGAACTTTTCCTATAACCTTAAATTCTTTTGAATCGGCCTTTACAAACATTGCTTCATACTGCTTGTTATCAGAAATAATTTTAATGCCGCCGGAAATCCACTGCAAACGCTTTACACAGCACATTTCATTAAAAACAATAAAATAAAGCCCGTCTGCCTGATAACCAAAGTCATCGCAAATAACTGTATCACCAGTAGAAATTGCAGGAGCCATGGAGTCTCCCCCAATTTTGACGGCAAACAAATGTCCTTCAAATCTTTTTGTCTTTAAATCCTCTGGAACTGCAATATAATCTTCTAATTTTTTTCTGGTAAAATCTTCATAAACTGGAAGCATTTCACTTTTCCCAGCCTGTATTTCTTTTTTGACCGGAAATAAATCTTCCACGCCAAAAAATTCTTCAAATGTTATGCCAAGAACGGCCAGCAGCTTTAATGTATTATCCACATCAGGAATACGTTCCTTGTAGATGCGGTTTTTCATAATCTGAAGGGAAACTCCTGCCTCTTCACATAACCAGACAAAAGTCAGTTTTCTTTCATTTAGAATGCTTTTAATTTTATCCCAGAATTCCTTTGCAGTCATAAGGATAAAATAGCAGAATTTGAGCCTTTTGTACACAAAAGGAAGAATAAAAAGTCTTCTTTTGGTAATCTTTTGGTTACTTTATAAGAAAAATCTCCTGCCAGTCCCTAAACCATATAAGGCCACCCACCCGACCCGCTTGCTTGCCCCTTGAACCCCACCAAGCCCCCGAGGAGTAACCCATGGGCAATCGTGGCAACCACAGTAAAAAGAAGGCTTTTTTCCTTATTTCTGCAATCTGGTTATATTATTTTTGCATAAAACTGACTATAGAAATAATACCACATTTTTTATACATTATAATTAATCTAGCATTATACAAAACTAATGGAGGTATGACATGAAAAAGTTTTGTTCATCAAAAGCAGCCGCACTTACTTTTTTTGCCCTGTTCTCAGCTTTTAGCGCATTAACCACAGGCTGTTCAAAAAAGAGCTCGAAAGAGTCTTTAAATGTATACTCTATTCTACATGAAGAAGAAACAATCGCCCTGACCCAGCTTTTTACTGAAAAAACAGGCATTCCCGTAAAATATTTGAGGGCTTCCACCGGGGAACTTGTAAATCGCGTTATCGCAGAAAAAGACAATCCTCTGGCAGATATTCTCCTGGGAGGCGCTTCCTCCTACCACATTCAGGCAGACTCCAAAGGCGCCCTTGAAGCGTATAAATCCAAGACTGCAGAAAAGTTACCTTCCTATGCAGTCTCTGAAAATGGCACATGGACAGGCTTTTGCGTTCTCTCTCTTGGAATTGGAATTAACCAGGAAAGATATAATAAAAAATTTGCCCATATCCCCCTTCCTCAAAGCTGGGACGATTTATTAAATCCTGCCTACAAGGGCGAAATTGTTCTTACAAATCCGGTTGCATCTTCCACCGCCTACCTTTTTGTTCAGAATCAGCTGCAGCGTCTGGGCTGGGACAAGGGCTGGGACTATCTTTTAAAACTTGCCCCTCTGGTTGGTCAGTTCCCGGACAGCGGAAGCGCACCGGCAAAATTAATCGGAACCGGAGAATACGCTCTGGGAGTTTCTTACCTTCACGCTCTGGCAAAATATAAGACAGAAGGTTTTAAGGTAATTGCTATTGCTCCTCCTCAGACAGCGGGAGACGTGGACTGTATCTCCATCATGAAAAACACAAAGAATCTTCAGGCTGCCAGGCGCTTTGTAGATTTTATTCTTTCAAAAGAAGCACAGGAACTGCTGAGTTCAATTGATTTTACAATTCCTGTAAATCCGGAAGCAAAGGGAGCTGAAGGTTCAGTTCCGGTTTCTTCTCTGGATTTAATCGATTACAATGTAGAAATCGCTTCCACACAAAAGGATGAAGTTCTTAACCGATGGTCTCAAGAAGTAAAATAAAGACAGAAATTCCCCTTTCCATTCTATGGTGGGGAATAATTGCCTTCTTATTCATCTGTATATTGCTTCCTCTTATATTTGTTTTTCTAACCCCAACAAAAGCGGATTTTATCAAGCTTGCTTCTTCTTCAATATGGAAAAAAGCAAGCTTGAATACATTACTTGAAGTTTTTGCCTCTACTTTTTCATCTGTTTTAATCGGCTACATCTATGCCTACGCCGTTGTAAAAGGCCAGATTCCATTTAAAAGATTTTTCTCCTTTATTCCATTTTTGCACCTGCTGACCCCGCCTTTTGTTGGAGGACTCGCCTTTATTCTTCTTTTGGGAAGGCAGGGCTTTATCACAAAAACAATTTTAGGACTGGATATTTCTCTTTACGGCTTCTGGGGGCTTTTGATTGCCCAGACCCTCTGTTTTTTTCCAATGGCATACATGATCTGCTTTCAAACTTTGCAGAACATAAACCAGGGAACAGAAGATGCCGCAAAATCTCTGGGAGCAGGCAGAGTAAAAACATTTTTTAAGGTAACCCTGCCCCTTTCTTTTCCGGGAATCATTTCCTCTGCCCTCTACATTGCCGTTTCCGTAATGAGCGATTTTGGTAATCCGATGATTGTTGCAGGCCGCTACAAGGTTTTAGCAGTAGAAATTTATACTCAACTTACAGGCTGGGTAAACGGAGGAACAAGCGCCATTTTGGGAATCATTCTTGTAATTCCTTCCCTGCTGCTTTTCTTTCTGCAGAGTAAATACCTTTCCACTTCTATGACAAAAATCGCTCTTGTGGGAAGTCGCTCCGCCAGCTCTTCATCAGATTCTCTTTCAAAAAATGACAGCTGGAAAAGCCGGAGACTTTCAAAATTTCTGTTAACTCTCTTTACTTCATTTATCTCCCTCTGCGTACTGGCCCAGTTTGCTTCCCTGATTGCGGGAACTTTTCAAAAACTCTGGGGCATAGACCATACTTTTACTTTGGCTCACATAAAAACTATTGGTCGCTGCAAAAGCGAACTCTTTAACAGCCTGCGTTTTTCTTTAGAAGGAGCAATTTTAAGCACTTTTATTGCAAGCCTTGCAGCTTTTTTTGTATTCCGAACCAAATATCCTTTTAAAAAATACATCGATTCACTTATACAGCTTCCGGCTGCTGTTCCAGGAAGCCTTTTTGGACTGGCAATTTCTCTTTTTGCTTCAAAAATCAATTTTCACCATTCCAATGTGCTGATTGTTATTGCCATTACAATTGGATTCATTCCTTTTTCTTATAGGGCAATTTCATCCGCCTACTCCCAGATAAAAACTACAATCGACGACGGAGCTCAGGCTCTGGGAGCATCTAAACTTCTCACTTATTTTTATATTTTACTTCCCCTCTCAAAAGAAGGAATTTTTAATTCATTTATTTACGACTTTGTCCGGGGTGTGGGAACTATGAGTGCTGTAATTTTTCTGGTTTCATTTGGCACGCCTCTTTCTTCAATTAAAATTCTAAACCTGGCTGAGCAGGGCTTCTGGGGAGATGCAGCATCCCTTGCCCTGGTTCTGACTTTGATAACTTTTGCAGTTTTGCTTTTGGGAAAACTTATAATAAAATTGTGGGGACAAAAAAAATGAAAGATATGGAAATTGCATTACATTTAAAAGACATAAGTTTTTCTTACAATATAAAAAAGTCCTCTATGGCCAAAAAAAAGCCCGGTCTGGTCTCAGCCTTAACATTTGCTTATAAAAAGGCAAGTCCCCACCGCCAGTCTGAATCTCGGCGTGCAGAATCTCTGCAGGCAGAAACTGAACAGACTTTTTCTCTGCTGGCAGAAACTGAGAAGGCAGATTCTCAGTTGGAAAAATCTGAAAAAGCAGAAGAGCAAGAGACAAGATTTCACCTGGCAGACTCGCAACAAATTGCCTCCCAGACAATAGAAAAGCTCTCCCTTGATGTTGAAAAAGGCTCTTTTACCACTTTACTGGGGCCAAGTGGCTGCGGAAAAACAACCCTCCTGCGCCTGATTTCCGGTTTTTTAGAGCCAGAGGAAGGACAAATAAATCTTTTTGGAATAAATCAGACTGGCATTGCTCCGGATAAAAGGAAAATCGGCATGGTTTTTCAGGACTACGCCTTATTCCCCCACATGACTGTAAAACAGAATATTCAGTTTGGCTTAAAAATTAAAAAAGACAGAAACTGTGGAGAAAAAACTTTAGAAATTGCCCGGATACTGGATCTGGAAAATCTTTTGAACCGCTACCCTGCAGAACTTTCCGGAGGTCAGCAGCAGAGAGTTGCCCTTGCAAGAGCCCTGGTTTTAAAACCCCAGATACTTCTGATGGACGAACCTCTTTCAAGCCTGGACACAAAGCTTAGGGAAAGAGTCCGGGACGAGCTGAAAGCAATTCAGCAGACGCTTAAAATTACTACAGTTTACGTTACCCACGATCAGGAAGAAGCTCTTTCTCTGTCTGACAAAATTGCCATCATGAATCAGGGAAAAATCCTTCAGTACGGAGGCCCTAGGGATTTGTACTTTAAGCCTAAAGATGATTTTTCAGCGGATTTTATCGGTAAAGCCAATTTTATCAAACTTGACGGAGAATCTTATATCATCCGCCCGGAATGGTTTGAACTGAACAAAAGCGGAAAAAAAGGCGAAATTGAAGGAATTGTACAGTCGGTAAGTTTTCTGGGAGACAGAACCCGCTTTATCATAAAAAGTCAGAATCAGGCCTTGATTGCGGCAGACTTAAAAACTCTGGATTCAAATTCACTGGAAGCGGGAAGTCCGGTTTCCCTGAGCATAAATCACAAGTGGAAAAAATAGGGAATACGGAAGCCCTGAAGCACAACCCACACACACAGCCCTTGCACGCACACACACAACCACTTCTTGCATTAAAACTTAAAATTCGCGATAATTCCTTTTTGTTAGGGGAGCTTGGTTAAACCTTGCTGAGAGTAGACTGTATGTCTTGACCCGTAACCTGATTTGGATAATGCCAACGTAGGGAAACAGTTTATAGCCGTTCTCGGCACACGCATTCTATTCAAACAGGCAACTTTATCAAAAGAGGCTTGTTATGTTCTCAAAAATCTTATCTAATGTGCGGGAAAAATGCCCGCTTATCCACAACATTACAAATTATGTTACTGTAAACGATGTTGCAAACATCCTTCTAGCCTGCGGAGCAAGTCCGATCATGAGCGACGATGATGGCGAAGTTGAAGAAATCACTGCTATTTGCGGAGGATTAAACATTAACATCGGAACTTTAAACAAAAACACAATTCCTTCTATGTTCCTTGCAGGTAAAAAGGCAAACGAACTGGGTCACAAGGTTCTTCTTGACCCGGTTGGAGCTGGTGCTTCTGCCCTCCGCACAAATACCGCTTTAGATCTTCTTAAAAAAGTAAAATTTGATGTAATTCGCGGAAACATTTCTGAAATTAAAACTCTGGCTGTTGGAAGCGGAACTACAAAAGGCGTTGATGCCGATGTAAGCGACGCTGTAACCGAGGAAAATCTTGATAAATCTATCGCCTTTGCAAAAGAATTTGCCTCAAAAACAGGGGCAGTTATTGCGATTACAGGTGCAATCGATCTGGTCTGCGATTCTGAAAAATGCTATGTAATTCGTAACGGTCGGGCAGAAATGGGAAAAATCACCGGAACCGGCTGCCAGCTGAGCGGAATGACCGCCGCCTTTATAACAGCTAATCCTGACAATATTCTTGAAGCAACTGCAGCTTCCGTATGCGCAATGGGACTTGCAGGAGAAATTGCCTGGAAAAAAATGCAGGACGGAGAAGGAAATTCAACTTACAGAAACCGCATCATCGACGGGATTTACAATTTAAGCGGTGAAGAACTTGAAAAAGGCGCAAAATATGAAATCAGATAATTGTGGTAGCCGTCTTTCAAAATCCGGCTTTGATCTTCCTTCTGCCCTTCTGCTTTACGCTGTAACTGACCGCCACTGGACAAGCAGAGAAAAAAGCCTTTTGGAGCAGACCACAGATGCCCTGCGGGGTGGCGCTACGATGGTTCAGATTCGGGAAAAGGATTTAAACGAAGCTGATTTTGAAAAAGAAGCCCTTGAACTTCAAAATCTCTGCAGAATTTTTAAAGTTCCCTTTATTGTGAACGACAATGTTGCCCTGGCAAAAAAAATTGATGCAGATGGCGTTCATGTAGGTCAGGATGATATGAACGCTCTTGAAGTTCGTAAACTTCTTGGCCCGGATAAAATTGTTGGAGTAAGCGCTCAGACTGTGGAAGAAGCCCTACTGGCCGAAAAACAGGGAGCGGACTATCTTGGTGTTGGAGCTGTTTTTCCTACAGGAAGTAAATCCGACGCAATTGAAGTTCCTCACCAAACTTTGAAAGCAATCTGTTCTGCTGTAAAAATTCCGGTTGTGGCAATCGGCGGAATCACAAAGGACAATCTTTTTGAATTAAAAGGAAGCGGAATTGCAGGAATTTCTGTAATCAGCGCTCTTTACGCTCAGGAAGACATAAAAGCTGCCGCTAAAGACCTGGTAACAAAAACCCGGGAAATTATAAATTAATTTATGGAAGAAAAATGAAAAAAATTACTGCTGCCATTTTTGATCTGGACGGAACT
>JAILKG010000246.1 GCA_024693915.1 Treponema sp. | reverse complement strand
CAAACAGATTCTTTCTCTTCTTGAATGTGCAAACGAAGAAGTAAAACAGGAAAACTCCAACAAAAACTCCACTGTAGTTTCAGTACAGAGAGACTACATGGCAGGTGAAGTTTCCAAAGATATTACAAAGCGTTTCCTTTTGGACGAAGACATTGTTCAGGCCCACAACGAAGGAATTATCCACTTCCACGATGCTGACTATTTTGCCCAGCACATGCACAACTGCGACCTTGTAAACCTTGAAGACATGCTGCAGAACGGAACTGTAATCAGCGGAACAAAAATCGACACACCACACTCTTTCAGCACAGCATGTAACATTGCCACCCAGATTATTGCCCAGGTTGCTTCCAGCCAGTACGGCGGACAGTCAATTTCCCTTACACACCTTGCTCCCTTTGTTGAAGTAAGCCGCAAAAAACTCATCAAGGAACTGAACAAAACCGTTGAAGAAACAGGTGTTACATTTACAAAAGAACAGTTTGACCACATTGTAGAACGCCGCCTGGCTGACGAAATCACCCGGGGTGTTCAGACAATTCAGTACCAGGTTGTTACCTTAATGACCACAAACGGCCAGTCTCCTTTTGTAACAGTATTTATGTACCTGAACGAAGCTAAAAACGAACAGGAAAAGGCAGACCTTGCCCTTATCATCGCTGAAGTTTTAAGACAGAGAACACAGGGTGTAAGAAACGAAAAAGGCTACTGGGTAACACCAGCTTTCCCAAAACTCATTTACGTTCTGGAACCAGACAACATTGAACCGGGCTCAAAATACTACTACCTTACAGAACTTGCCGCAAAATGTACGGCAAAGCGCCTTGTTCCTGACTATATTTCTGAAAAGAAAATGTTCGAACTCAAGGAAGGCAACTGCTATCCTTGCATGGGCTGCCGCTCCTTCCTTACAGTATACCGTGATGAAACAGGCCGTCCAAAGTTCTACGGACGCTTTAACCAGGGTGTTGTAACAATTAACCTGGTAGACGTTGCCTGCTCTTCCGGCCGGGATATGGAAAAGTTCTGGAAAATCTTTGACGAACGCCTTGAGCTTTGCCGCCGCGCTCTTATGCTGCGCCACAAGAGACTTTTGGGAACTCCAAGCGATGTTGCTCCAATCCTCTGGCAGAACGGAGCCCTGGCCCGCCTTGAAAAAGGTGAAAAAATCGACAAGCTTTTGTTCAACGGCTATTCAACAATTTCCCTGGGCTATGCCGGCCTTTGCGAATGCGTGCGCTACATGACAGGAAAACCACACACAGACCCGGATGCAACTCCATTTGCTCTGGAAATCATGCAGCACATGAACGACGCCTGCGCAAAGTGGCGTGAAGAAACAACAATTGCTTTCAGCCTTTACGGAACTCCACTTGAAAGCACAACCTACAAGTTTGCAAAAGCACTCAAGATGCGCTTTGGAGAAATTCCTGGCGTAACTGATAAAAACTACATTACAAACAGCTACCATGTTCACGTAACAGAAGACATCGACGCCTTCTCTAAGCTGACTTTTGAAAGCCAGTTCCAGAAGCTTTCTCCTGGTGGAGCCGTAAGCTATGTAGAAGTTCCTAACATGGAAGACAATATTCCTGCAGTTCTTGCAGTTCTTAAGCACATCTACGAAAACATCATGTATGCAGAGCTGAACACAAAGAGCGACTGCTGCCAGAAATGCGGCTACACTGGAGAAATTCAGATTGTAAAGGATGAAGACGGAAAACTCATCTGGAAGTGCCCTCAGTGCGGAAACATTGACCAGAGCACAATGAACGTAGCAAGAAGAACCTGCGGTTACATAGGAACCCAGTACTGGAACCAGGGAAGAACCCAGGAAATCAAGGAAAGAGTTCTGCATTTATAGATCCCGGGGTTTTAGGGGCGGAGATTTTTGAGCGGAGCCCCTAGGCGGTGGGGTAGCGGACAAGACCGGAGAAAAGGGGCTGTCTAATAAGTTTAGTGACTGCGGTCATTGAGCCTGTCGCCCGCTTGCGCACGGAGCGAAGCGAAGTAATGACCATTTACACTATATCTGGTGGTTTCGAGAACCTCAACCACCGCAAACTTTTCTTTTTGGTCAGCCCCTTTCTGAGGACTTGGGAGCGGGGGGCGGTTGTCCGCCCCTTTTTTTATTTCTGAAATTCAAAAGCCAGACAGGAAAGATAAAGAAGAATTTCTGTGGAATAGCAGCTTAAAAAATCACTTTCATAAAAATCCATGCCAACAGACTTAACAAGTCCCTGTGAAGTACAGATTATGGAAAGAAAATCCTGTAGCTCTTCAATAAATTTTTGACCAAAGGTAAGCTCAAGGGAAAAACCTCTTAATTCTTCCTTACACAAATTTACTTTGCCCTGACTTCCTATGCATTCCTTCCAGACATTTGAAAATTTTGCATTGGGCCGGATTTTTTTGACTATTTTTGTGGCAAAATACTCAAGTTTTTTTCTAAGAAGAAGAGGGCCTATAATGGTCCAGGCGCCAGGGAGCCCACCATTCCAATCCAGATAGAAGAGAAGTTTTCTTCCAGCTGGACTTTTGGAAAAATCACCTGAAGAAAAATCTTTTTCTAAAGCCTTTACATCAAAGTCCATTTTTTCTAGTTCTGAATCCAGCTCTTCCTTTATGGAATAAAAGAAGGCCAGCAGTTGTTTTACTTTGTTTTCTTCAGTCATGATTTTTATACTTTTTAAAACCCTCTCATGAACTGACATTGACCGGTCGTCGTACATATAATGATTCTGGATATTGTTTGCATAGCCTACAGAAAAATCTTCATTTCTGAAGATACGATAAGGACCTTGTTTTCCGGAGTTTGGAATTGAAACTTCCACTTTTTTATCAGTTTCGCACATGAGCTTACAGGTTATGGAGCGGCTGAGAATGGGAAATGAAAGTTTCTGTCTTTCTTCCACTTTTACATGACTTTCACCATAAAGGCCCGGTACATTCACACTTTCAAAAACTGTATCTTTTACAAAAAGCCTGTCAAAAGGCTCAAATGTCTGATAAAGCCGCGGGATAAGAAAACCAAAATCTGACTTTTTGAGATAATCAAAATTCTTTTCCCATTTTTTTGTAACTTCAATGGCCTTATTTTCGTCACTGAATTCGGTTGATGTATCCACATGAAGGGAATAATTCTGCATCTGAAGTTCATGCACATAGGTCATCAGGTTGATGATTGAATCCTTTGGATTATTATAGAAAGTGGAAAGTGCGTAGATTATTCTGATTGCAGGCGTTTTCTGGGAAAAATCCAGTGAAGAAAAAGCGTTTTTCCTGTTAAAATTCAAAAAGCAGGAAATTACATTCAGATTTTTTTTAAGTTCTGCCTGGTAATCAAAGGAATAGCCCTTAAACTGCTTTTTTACAAAATTTCTGTAAAAGTTCTTTTTGGCATAATCTGAAACAGAAAGATATGTTTCAGTTATTTTACAGGGAGCTAAAGCCCCTTCGTAAAGACTTAGATTTTCCCAGAAGGCAAAATAGAGGAACATATTTAAAAGCTGAAAATCTTCTGCAAAAATCTTTTTTTCCTCTTCACCTTGTTTACTAAAGACAAGTTCATAGAGAATATGGCCACCAAAACATTTTTTTTCCTCTTCGGAATCAGGAGACTGGGAGCAGTTTCCGGTGGAATCCATCGGGCCTTCTTTAACGCCTCCCTGGCAGGCGTTTTCTGAGGAATTTTCTTCCCCCTGAGATGAACTTTGGACTAAATTATTTTGAGCCTCTTCCATCTTTTTAACATATGCCCATCCAGCTTCCAATTCCTTTCCATAATGACTGTAATATTTAGACTGAAGAAATTTTATTATTTCCTCTTCAAAGGAATCTGTCTTTTTTTCTGATTTTTTTTCTTTTTCACCTGTATAAAAAATTCTTTCTATATCAGAAAGCTCCATACTGCGAAGAAGATAATAAAGGCACATAATAATGCCAGGATTTCTGCTGTAACGCCAGTAGTATTCTTTTCTGATATCGCGCAAAATCTGACTGTACCACTGTCTTTTATCTGAAGGAAAAAGCTCCCCAAAAACAATA
Source organism: Treponema sp. (assembly GCA_024693915.1). Classification (GTDB taxonomy): domain Bacteria; phylum Spirochaetota; class Spirochaetia; order Treponematales; family Treponemataceae; genus Treponema_D. The sequence goes on along the minus strand of JAILKG010000246.1, from coordinate 935 downwards.
TTCACCAGTCTTTCAAGGCCGTTTGTTTTATCCTTGAACAAAGAATCGTAGACTGCCCAGGTGCAGACTTCCTTATAACTTTCTATTGTATTAAAAAGAAAACAGAACTTTTCTGACCTGCTGCTGCGGGCATTTCTTCGGTCTCTTCTGGGGTCACCTCCCGGCCACCTTTTATTTCTTAAGAATGCAGAGTCAGAAGGAAAATCAGAAAATTCCATATCCAAATCATCACTGGATTCGTCTGCAGACTTTTTCTTTTTTAAAATATAGTGATTGTAAAAGGCATTTTCAAAAAATTCCCTGTCATAACCATCTGCGGAACATGAATAACCTACCCTGTTATTGGTATCATTAAAAAACTGGTAGCGGGCATAAAAATTGTATAAATTTCCCTTTGAATCGTATGGAGTTTCGCTATAGGCGTAGAACCAGTTTAATAGAAAATTGTTCAGGTTTATTTCGTAATCTTCTCTACAGCAGGAAGAAGAAGCCCAGTGGCAGAAGTAGGAAACCCTGGAAGAATGGGACTGAGGCCAGAAAGCAGCGAATACCATCATAACATAGAGATTAAAGCCAAAAGTTTCTTCGCTGCAGCAGCCATTTTCATAGAGTGATGGATATTCTTTTTTGCATTCCATCTGGAAAGAAGAATTTGGATTTACGTGGAAAATACAGTCGTAGTCAGAAATTTTATGTTTCCAGTTCCAGAAGTTTTTTATGCAGAAACCCCAGTCTACACCATCGCAAGATGTCCTGCCATCCGCTTTTTTTTCTGTATAGCAAACCCTGCCATCAAAATCTGGAAATGCCCGGCACCTTTTTATGGCATCCTGAATATAGTTTTTAAGCTCACAAAGCTCTTTTTTTACATCTTTTTTAAAAGCAATTGCCCGGTAAGTAAAAAACAAAAGGGCACATGTGTAGAAAAATTCGTA
>JAILKG010000239.1 GCA_024693915.1 Treponema sp. | reverse complement strand
GGAAAATCTACAGGTGCAGAAGTTACTTTCACCGTAGCAGATAAAGACGGAAAGGCTACTGACAAGACACTTACAGTTTACACTACCCGCTGCGATACACTCTTTGGTGCAACTTACATGGTTGTAAGCCCTGAACACAAAATTGTTCCTTCTATTACAACTGCTGAACAGAAATCAGCTGTTGAAGCATACCTTGAAGCAGCTGCAAAAAAATCTGACCTTGAACGAACAGATTTGAACAAGGATAAAACAGGTGTATTCAGCGGAAGCTATGCCATCAACCCTGTAAACGGAAAACTCATTCCAATATGGATTGCTGACTATGTTTTGATTTCTTACGGAACCGGTGCAATCATGGCTGTTCCTGCTCACGATACCCGAGACTGGGAATTTGCAAAGAAATTCAATCTTCCAATCATCGAAGTATTAAAGAGCGAAGTTGATGTTCAGAAACAGGCCTGGACAGAAGATGGAGTTCATGTAAACTCTGAATTCCTTGACGGTCTTAACAAGGCTGACGCCATCGCAAAGATGCTTGAATTCCTTGAAGAAAAGAAAATCGGCCGCAAGGCTATAAACTATAAGCTCCGGGACTGGGTATTCAGCCGCCAGCGCTACTGGGGAGAACCAATTCCTCTTGTACACTGCCCTGACTGTGGTACAGTTCCAGTTCCAGAAGAAGAACTTCCATTAAAACTCCCTGAAGTAAAAAGCTATCAGCCTACAGGAACAGGTGAAAGCCCTCTTGCTGCAATCGACAGCTGGGTAAACTGCAAGTGTCCTAAGTGCGGAAAGCCTGCAAAGCGTGAAACAAACACAATGCCTCAGTGGGGCGGAAGCTGCTGGTATTACCTTCGCTACCTTGATCCAAAGAACGAAAAAGAGTTCTGTTCAAAAAAGGCAGAAAAATACTGGATGCCAGTAGACCTTTACATTGGTGGGGCTGAACACGCTGTTCTTCACCTTCTCTATGCCCGCTTCTGGCACAAAGTACTTTACGATATTGGTGTAGTTTCAACAAAAGAACCTTTCCAGCGCCTTGTAAACCAGGGAATGATTACGTCTTTCGCATTCCAGAGAAAAAACAAGACTCTTGTTCCTGTTGATGAAGTTGAACAGCGGGATGATGGTAACTACTACGAGAAAGCAACTGGGGAAAAACTTGAGCAGATTGTTGCAAAAATGAGTAAGTCCCTCAAGAACGTTGTAAACCCTGATGACGAAATCAAGGCTTACGGTGCTGACTCTGTGCGTATGTACGAAATGTTCATGGGCCCTCTTACAATGAGTAAACCTTGGGCTACTCAGGGAATCGTTGGTATTCACCGCTTCCTTGAAAAAGTTTGGGCAATAAGCGAAAAACCAATGGCTGACATTGATTTAAATGGAAATCTTGACGAAAAACTCAAATCTGCCCGCAAGGTATTTGCTCAGACAATCAAAAAGGTAACTGACGATACTGCAAGCCTGAACTTTAACACTGCCATCAGCCAGATGATGATTTTCATGAACGAACTTTCAAAGCTGGAAACAATTCCAACTGCAATCTGGTCAGACTTTGTAAAGGTTCTTTCTCCATACGCTCCTCACCTTGGTGAAGAACTCTGGGAAAAACTTGGCAACAAAGGAACAATTGCCTATGTTGAATGGCCAAAGGCAAACGAAGCATGGACTGTAGACGATGAAAAGACAATCGTTGTAATGGTAAACGGTAAACTCCGTGGAAAATTCCAGGCTGCAGCCGGTTCCAGCGACGACCTACTTAAAGAAAGTGCCCTTAAAGAAGAAAGCGTAAAGAAATTTACAGACGGTCACGAAATCCTTAAGTGCATTGTTGTAAAAGACAAGCTTGTAAACTTTGTAGTTAAGTAGACTGAAATTCCAGTTATTTAACTCTAAATAAAAGATGGCGCCGGCAGGAGCCTTGCCTAAAAAAAAGTGATGCAATTTTCCAAGTGCAAAACTTTTTTTGCAAGTTCGCCGGCGCCATTTTTTTTAAATATAAAAGACACTGGATTTTTCCGTAATAAGAACTTCCCTGCCCTTCTATATTCTCCCTTTGTTCTGCTAAAGCACGGTCTTCTTCTTAAGAACCCCTGGTAATCAGCTTGTGCTTTTCTATCCACTTCTTTAATACAATTTGATCCATTCCTGCCGGTTTTGCATTGTAGTCAGCACGCTGCTGCCATACAGAATCTTTTCTAATTTCAATACACAACCTGTATTTATCTTCCTTTCTGGCAAAAACTATAACGCATTCTTTATTTTCAACATACTCTTTATATGTGGAAACACAGTTATGAAGATGACTTCCAAGTTCAAAAAGAGTATCACTATCCACAGGCAGCTTAAATTCATATCCGTCAATATTATCTTCTAAAGACTTTTCATACTCATTATATTCAAAGACAACATTTTTATTATGAATCATCCAGGAAACCTTTGATAGAAGATCGTGGGTATTGGGAGTAAAACCTTCATTCAAAATTGAATTCCTTATTTCTTCAGGAATATTATCAAAATATTCTTTAAACATTGATAAAGCATCGATTATATAAAAATCTCCTATATCCTTAATTTTTTTAAGATGATTCCAGGCGGCAGCTTCTGTTTTTACAGTAAGAAGAAAATTTATATAAAATGATAAAGTTTCCTTAGGCAGTCTCAAAATCTCCTTTGCTTTTTCATCCCTTACAATTCTCATAAGAATGTTTTTATCGGTAAAACCTGCATTTGAATAAAATGAATATAATAAAAGACAGACCGGATTATGGACAAATTCTTTTCGGAGGGAAGTAAAACTTTTAATTTTTAAATACTGACAGAAAATATTATAAACATTTGGGTCGTGAT
>JAILKG010000090.1 GCA_024693915.1 Treponema sp. | reverse complement strand
TTGTGCGTTTACTGACCTCATACTTTTTAACTAAATACTGAACACTCGGATACATTCCAGAACGGATGTCTTCATCGATCTGAATAATACGATGTGTTTTAATCTTATCTTCTCTTTCTGACATAATTCTATTATACCACGCTTTCTGTAATTTCGGTGACATCCCATGTCACAATTATCAGAAAATATTTTTATTAACCTTTTTTTTATACAGATTTTCCATCAAAAATCAGTTAGAGTGTTACTTATAAGTATGGAACAGAAGCCCGGATGGTCGTATAAGTTCATTTCTTCTCTCAATATGCATATCGCAATAAACGATACGACAGGCGTAATGTACACCGAAGACAAAATAAAATACTCCCAAGAAGAGCAGCTTATGTTAAAAAGTATCGACTACCAGATTCCACTTTCAGTTCATCTTATAAAGAAAGTATTTGACGGAACAATTATTTCTGTACAATAAGGTTATGCAGACTGCAACGCTGCATTCTGCGGTTCAAACAAGGCCATAATATCAGCCGATGCCTTATAAACCTGAGAAAGACGGATTTTTTCTTCAAAATCATCACCTTCCATCTTTTCCATAAGGTCATATTCTATTAATTTATCGCTGTCTGAAATAAAATCTTCATAAAACAGCTTCTTCTTATCAGCATCAAATGAATTATAAATCTCCAGCAAGTTTGTTTCTTCATCTTTCGAAAGATCGAATAGTCTCAGTCTGCTCTGGATTTCATTAGTAAGCAACTTCAAATCCTTTGCCCACAGATTGTTTTCCTCACAATCCATCTGACCTTCCAATAACGATACCGTGTCTTCACAAATCTGATTTAAAGTCCTGCGGATTTTTATCGCTTCTTCATCAAGAATCTGTAAACCTAAACGCTTAGCTTCTTCCAGCTCGCGCTTTGCTCCAGGACTGTTTTTCCAGTCACGTAAAAGATAAATTGCATCACAACGGGAAAGAATCAATAAATCAAGCGACATATAATCTTCATATTCAAATCCGTCAGGTAATACTGCAGGATTAAAAACCACGTATCCGTAAGATGTAAGCTCGTTCTGAACAGCCTCGAACTTCTTTCTGTAATCAGAATCCCCGGTAATTTTTCCGCTAAGATAAACTTTCAATATCTGCCCCCTTAAGTAGTATGACATAATTATATACTACGTGGGTGACACTGAACGTCACTGTGTTTTATTTTTCTATTTCTCCCGTATATTCGATAATTCCGCCAATTTCAATTACTGAGGAATACCCCCAGTCCACAAGCTTTTGGCTGGCCTCCTTGCTCCGTCTCCCGGATCTGCAATAAACATATATCCTCTGCGATTTATCTGGGAAAACTTCTGCGGTATTCTCCTTTGTCATTGTCTCATTTACAAGAAGTACTGCACCAGGAATGTGTCCAGCTGCAAATTCATCCGGCCTTCTTACATCCAGAAGAATATAATCCTTATCTGATTCCATCAGCTTTATTCCTTCTGCCATAGAAACTGACTTGTAGGAAAGTTTTATTTCCGAAGGATTCTTTTCTGCCAATGAAATATTCCCGTTATCTTTGACATTTACTTCAAAGAAACGAATTTCTTCCGCGGCTTTATCTTCCCATGGCCGCTTATATTCAAACTTAAGAATTGTTTTACCGGGTTTTAGTGATTTGATTGTGTAGGTAAAAAGACTTGGGGCTCCGACAATTCCATTATCTCCCAGATACTTAACATCTTCATCAACCTGAATAACTGAATCATCACTGACTGTGTAAATCCAGGTGTAGCCTGTTGTCGGGTTTCCCCTGAGCTCAAGATTTTTTTCGCTTGTTTTGAATGCTGCTGATTTACAGCCTGCTAAAAACAGGCTAAAAACTAACAGAATCCAGACTTTTTTAGTTTTCAATTCCCCTCCCAACTTTTTCCTACTTCCGGGACTTTATCGTCCAACCGTCTCCGGTCGCTTTTTGCTTCGGAACCTCAAAGCAGTTGAACATCGGATGGAACTCCAGGTCTACCCCACCCTTCCGGCCGTTTCTGTTTTTTAATATCTTAAGCTGAAGCTCCTGGGCCTTTCCCGGAATTTCAGCGTTCTTTTCCTGTTCGTTTCTGAGCTGAATTATTCGGGCTGTTCTGGATTTTT
>JAILKG010000078.1 GCA_024693915.1 Treponema sp. | reverse complement strand
GGTTATGAAGCCCTGGGCATCTTTGTGGTTGTAAAGTTCACCTGTTGTAAAGGAAGCGATTGATTCGTTGTAGAGGCTGTATTTAGAACCGCTTCCGGCACCGCGGATTGCGCCTTTTACAACTTTTACTTTTGCCCAGCCGGTTACAGTTACTTCAGCCTTGTCCATGAATGCGATACAATAATCCATCAAAGTTGTCAACCATTTTCCATCATAGATGAGTTCTGCCATTCTAAGGCTTACCTGCTGCTTAAAATGGTAAGTTTCACGGTCAAGACAGATGTGATCCATCATTCTGTGGGCAAAGTAAAGGATTGCTCCACCTGGTGTTTCGTAAACACCGCGGCTCTTCATACCAACACAGCGGTTTTCACAGATATCAACAAGACCAACACCGTTTCTTCCACCGATTACGTTCAGTTCGTTCAAAAGTGAAAGAGCGTCCATCTTTTTTCCGTTCAAGCCAACTGGAATTCCCTTTTCAAAGTCGATTGTAACATATTCGCCTTCTTCAGGAGCTTCCTCAGGAACAACAGTATTCTTGAGCATGTGCTTGTAGTTTGGCTCGTTTTCAGTTTTTTCAAGTTCAAGACCTTCGTGGCTCAGGTGCCAGATGTTCTCGTCGCGGCTGTAAGACTGATCTTTCTTCATTGGAACTTCAAGTCCGCGGTCTTCAAGGTATTTGATTTCAGCTTCGCGGCTATCCATGTTCCATTTGTCGTCGCGCCATGCAGCGATAACCTTCAAATCAGGAGCAAATGCCTTGATTGCAAGTTCAAAACGAACCTGATCATTTCCCTTTCCAGTTGCACCGTGGCAGATTGCTACAGCTTTTTCCTGGCGGGCATATTCAACAAGAATCTTTCCGATAAGAGGGCGGGCTGTTGAAGTTCCCAGAAGGTACTCGTCTTCGTAAACAGCATTTGCCTTCAAAGCAGTCCAGATGTATTCTTCAATATATTCTTTTCTAGCGTCTACAACGTAGCAGGCAGCAGCGCCGGTTTTCAAAGCACGGCTCTTGATTGCTTCCCAGTCATCCCCCTGACCAACGTCAATACAAACAGCGATTACATCGTAATCGTAATTTTCTTTAAGCCATGGAATGATAACTGTAGTATCAAGTCCACCTGAATAAGCAAGAATTACCTTATCTTTAGCCATAATATACTCCCGGCGAAAACGCCTAAAATTACATGAATATTTATGCGTTCAAATGTATATTTATTCAATAAGAGTGTCAAGGGCGAAAACTTAATCAAAAAATCTGGTAAAAGCAGGCTCCAGTAAAAAATCATATTTTTCTTTATTTTCAGGGCGTTACCGGCTCCCTTCCCTCGCCGGTCGCTATGTTCCGTGTTCCGCTTCGCTCCAGCCTCCGCACTCGCAAAAACTTCCGCTTGCGCTCCATTTTTGCTCCCTTGCGGTGGCCGGCAGTGTAAAGGGCTGCCCCCTAAAGCCAGAATTTTTCTTCAAAAATTTATTTTCTAATGGCAAGCTTTCACTGGAATTTACCGGCAGCCCTTCACACCCCGCACTGCACAGCGCTAACGCATTTTTGCCTTATAAATATTCTAAAAAAAGCAAGTTTTTTTGTTTTTTTTCTAAAGTCAAAAGCCCCTTTCCCGATAATAAATATATAACATATACAGGCGGTTCGACATCCAGACGCCTGTGTGCGTTGTAAAATAACATTGGTAAAGTGCCCTTTATCGGTTGATTAAAAAGATGAAAAGCGTGTGAGGTTTTTCATCTTTTTTTTGCCCTTTTACAGTTACTCAGGCATAAAAAAAGCCGGGCAAAGTCAAACTGCTCAGCACCGGCTTTCCTTCTATATATATTCTTTAAATTTGATTTTTAAAAATCTTCAAAAATCCATTTTTCTAGCGCTGGCAGGTACCAGTCCTGATTTTATCAGAAATTTCCTGTCCGCAAAGAATTCTGATAAGTTCCATCGTAAACTCTTCCGCAGCACCTGCCCCTCGTCCAGTAGTAATATTTTCGTCAGTTACAAAAGACACACTTGTACATGATGTTGAATCTTCCACATCGTCAGCATCGACTTCCTCTTCCATTCCAGGATAACAGGTCCAGTTTTTTTCCTTCAGAATACCTGTTTTTGAAAGTACCAGAGCAGGAGCCGCACAAATTGCCGCAACATGCTTTCCGCCATCAAAGCATTTTTTTATAAAAGCAAGCACTTCTTCATTTTTTGCAAGATTTTTTGAACCGTTCATTCCCCCTGGAGCAAAAACCAGATCAGGAAGTTCCTCTGCAAAGTTTTCTTTAAATTCATCAAAGCTTAAATCTGCAATTACCGGAATTTTGTGGCCTCCGATTACAATATAGGGATCGTTCATACTTTCGCTTGGAACTGCTACTGTAAATACTTCCACTCCTGCCCTTCTCAGATAATCCACCGGAGTCAAAGCCTCCACTTCTTCAAAACCATCTGCAAGAAATACCACTGCACTTTTCACTTAATTTTCCTCCTGAGAGAAGGGCTGTCTAAAAAGAAGTTCATGTGGTGGTTGAGCCTGTCGAAACCACCATATATAGTGAAAATTGTCATTACTTCGCTTCCCTCCGTGCGCAAGCGGGCGACAAGATCAATGACCGCAGTCGATGAACTTATTAGACAGCCCCTTTCTGTCTGATTTATTCAATTATAATACATTATAATAGAGAAAATGAAAATATAACAATTTTTTATATCTGCTAA
>JAILKG010000319.1 GCA_024693915.1 Treponema sp. | reverse complement strand
CGAGGAAGCCAGTTCTTTTACCTGTTCAATTGAAAGATTTGTAAAAGTTGCAACCTGTTCGACGGGGATGCCGGCTTTTAAGAGATTTGCAGCAATTTCGCGGGCTTTTTCTTCTTGACCAAGCTCAATACCTTCAGAACGGCCACGGTCAATTCCTTCTGCAAGTCCGGCGTCATGGCCATTCTGAGTTGCAACAATCAGCCTCGTTTTTTCATCGGAAACATGCATCCAGTAGCGGCTTTCGTGGTACCAGTTTGCTTCGTCCTGGCTGACGTGATCTAGAACTGTAAATGCCATTGAAATCCCCCTGTTTAGTTTCGCTAATTCCTGAATGTAAGCCTGTTTTTCCGGGTCAGAACCGTAAAAGAAGAATTTACCCCACATTTGGGCCGGTGTCAATGAATCGATATCATCAGGAATTTTTGAGATTTTTGGAAGTTCCATTTCAATAAATCTTGCAGGCATTCTTCTGGTAATTTTCCGCCCATTTGGAGAAAGACTTTCTGAAATTTTTGCCTTTTCACTATTTGGAATTGCGCTGGCAATTTCCCTTGTCCGCTTTATTCTGTTTTCCAAAAAAAACGGAAAAATGGTTTTGGGAATTGCAAAAGAAACTATTACGCAAAAAAGTTTTTACAAGGGGGCGGAAAACTACATTGCAAACCAGTTTCCGCTTGTTTCAAAAATCTATGCTGGAATCGAGCTTGGGGAGGAATATGTTCCTTCTCTTGCTCTTGTACCGCGGATAGATACTCTGACCAGAACATTTGTATCTCTTTTTCGCAGACAGTTTATAATTTATGGTATAATTTTATCGGTTTACACTGTTGCGTTTTTTTGGGTGGTAAAGCCGATTATTCTGATGAAGTATCTGTAAAGAATTCGGGTTCTGCTCCTCCGGACAAGCGATAGGAATGCCGCGCGGAGCTTTGCGGAGCGCGTTCCGGAGCGGAGCGGAGGAATGGAGCCGCGGCAGACGGCGGAAGCATGGATAGCGCGGTTTTTGCCTGACTGCCGAAGGTTGTCGGGCAAAAATGGCCCCAAAAAGTAAAAAAAACAAAAACCGCCGGATTTTCGCAAGATTCTGCAAATCACTATCATAAATTGATAGTCCTCTCATTCTATACTCAAAAAAGCTGATAAAACAGGGGGCAGGCAGAGCGGCATTCTCTTGTTGACCAGCTTACAAAGTACAAATCTATAAATGAGAGGCTGTACAGAGGGGCAGCATTTTAAAGGAGAAAATTTTATGAAAAAATCTGACGAATTATTTGAACAGGTACAGGCGGAACAGTGTAAAAAATATGGCATTACAAGCTGCATTAAGGACGGAATTTTGTATCCGGGACAGTTTGAAAAATCACCTTTCAGGATGCTGATGATTTTAAAGGAGCCTTATGCGGATTGGGACGACGAAAATCAGAAACCGGTTTCGGAGGATTTTGATTTTGCGGACATCATCCGTAATCTGAAGGAAATCTGGGAACGGGGACTGAATAAAACCTGGCTTAAGGTTGCGGCAATCGCCTACAGTCTGAAGAACGACACGCCATACACGGAAAATCTGTCTTTTGAACAGGTAAAGGAAGGCTTAGAATGTGTCTGCTGGATAAATTTGAGCAAAACGCCATGGAACACTCTGACGAACATGGATTCAAAGTTTTATGAGCGCACAAAAGACTGGGAACCGGTGGTTAAGGCTCAGCTTGCGGAAGTTGCTGAACTTGGTTACGACATTGCCTGGTTTGGAAACACCTTTGAACTGGGACCCCTAAACCCGGTTGAACCCTATGTGGGCTGGGACGACTTTCACGATACTTTCAACGAAAAATGGTATCAGCGTACTACCGAGGGCGGAAAGAAAACCCGGATTCAGATTATGAAGTACAACAAGACCGATGTTATTATCGTAAACGGCTATCACCCTGGCTTTGGAAACTCGGCTGAGTGGACTGTGGAATGCATTAAGGATTATAGAGAAAACTTCTAATTCTCGGTTATCTGGCCGGTTCAGACTAGCTTGCCTGTCCGGTAACATTATTACGGTGGAGAATTTCTAATTCCCTACACCGGGTAAATTCCGTTAAAACAGCCTGTACAGAAGCCCGCGTTTTTTGCAGAACATTCGATATGGGCTCCGGCGGAACTTAAACTTTCGCACACCACTTTGTTTCCAGCGGAGCAGGCAGTCTCGTTTCCTGCCGCGCCCTCGGTGGACTTTTCGTCTTTGGTGGAACATGCATCTCCGGTGGACTTTGCGCTTTCGCACACAACTTTGTCTCCGCCGCTGCATTCTTCCAGCGCTTTTATCATTCCTTCCAGGGAAATAAAGGCCAGGCTGTCTGCGCCGATTTCCCGGCGGATTTCTTCCAGTTCGTGGGTGCTGGAGATAAGCTCGTTTTTGCTCGGAGTGTCGATTCCCAGGTGGCAGGGGAATTTTACCTGCGGTGAGCTCACCCTGAAATGCACTTCTTTTGCACCGGCCCGCCGTAAAATTTCTACAAGGCGACGGCTGGTTGTTCCACGCACAATGGAGTCATCGATTACAACCACCCGTTTTCCTTCAAGATCGCTCTTAATTGCGTTCAGTTTTACAAAAACCATGGCTTCCCTTTCCGCCTGGGTTGGGGCAATAAAGGTTCGTCCGATATATTTATTTTTTAAAATTCCCGTCACATATGGAATTCTGCTTGCCTTTGCATATCCCATGGCCGCCCCGATTCCGCTGTCCGGAACCCCGATTACGCAGTCGGCGTCCACAAGGCTTTCTTTAGCCAGCATTTCGCCCATTTTGTAGCGCGCTTCCTGAACCGCAATTCCGTCAATTACGCTGTCCGGCCGTGCAAAGTAGACGTATTCAAAAATGCAGGTTTTCTTTTCGTTTTTTTCAAGCTGATAGGATTTTATCTCGGTGCCATTTTCGCCCTTTTTTATGACAACGATTTCGCCCGGATTCACATCCCGCACAAAGCTTCCGTTCATGGCGTCAATTGCACAGGATTCAGAGGCTAAGATGAATGTGGTGGAGAGAGAAGAAGCTGTGCTTCTTCCTGATGAATCGGAAGCCGTTAAAAAATCTGCGGAAGCAGATTTCAGCTTGTCTTCTTTCTCCCCCTCGCTGCAACCGCATTGGTTTCGACCTTGCTCAACCAAGGCCTTTTCCGCTAACCCCTCGCCTAGGGGCTCCGCCCCTAAAACCCTGTCGATTTTTCCCAGGCACAGAGGTCTGATTCCGTTAGGGTCCCGTACTCCAATCAGCATGTTTTCCGTCATGATGCAGAGGGCAAAGGAGCCCTTTATATCTTTTACAGCTTCAATTACTGAGGTGATAAAAATGCTGTTGCTGTCGGATGTTGAGAAATTTTCGCCGTTATTTTTTGACAGACCGTCATTATTCTGCTGGTCTTGTGCAGACTGTCCCTTCTGGAAATTTTTTTTTCTTCCAAGATGGCCGCCGTTTTCAACGAACTTTCTTACAATCAGTTTTAAAATTACTTCGCTATCGCTGGAACTGGAAAAAGTGCTTCCGTGGTCTTCCAGCATGGCCCTCAATTCAGCGTGATTTACCAGCTGTCCGTTGTGGGCCAGGGCAATTGAGCCCAGCTTAAAGGAATTTAAAAAAGGCTGGGCGTTTTCGATTGTTCTTCCGCCCGCAGTTGCATAACGAACGTGACCTATGGCGATGTTTCCGGAAAGGCGCTCAAAATCTGCCTGTTTGAATATGTCGCCAACTAGACCGATTTCTTTTTTTAAGGCAATTCTTTCGCCGTTGCTTACGGCAATTCCTGCGCTTTCCTGTCCCCGGTGCTGCAGGGAAACCAAGCCAAAGTAGCTTAGGCTTGCCGCATTTTTTGCTCCGTAAACACCGATTACTCCACATTCGTCATGAAAGCCCATTTTATTTTTCTCCCTTCATCAGAAAAGCGTCGATTTCTTTTGCACATTCCCGGCCTTCTGCAATTGCCCAGACAACAAGACTCTGTCCCCGGCGCATGTCTCCGGCCGCAAAGATTTTTGGAACGCTGCTTGCGTATCCGTTAGGGCTTGCTTTTTCTGGAGTAGCTTCTCCAACAGATTTTACTGTTCCTCTTTCACCAAGCTCAACTTCAAAGGCTTTTGCTGTGTATTCTTCGCAGCCGGTAAAGCCTGCCGCAACTAAAAGTAAGTCACATGGAAGAGTTTTTTCGCTGCCGCTTCTTTCTACAAGCTGGCGTTTTCCATCTTTCATCTGGAATTCAACTTCCACTGTGCGAACAGCTGTAATGTGGCCGTCCTGACTGATAACTTCTTTTACGGTTGTTTCATATACCCTTGGGTCTTTACCGAACTTTGCAATACTTTCTTCTGCACCGTAGTCTACCTTGAGCACTTTAGGCCACTGTGGCCATGGATTATTTGCTGCCCGCTCTTTTGGAGGGCAGGGCATCATTTCAATTTGAGTTACGCTTTTTGCCCCCAGACGGATGGAAGTTCCGCAGCAGTCGTTTCCTGTGTCTCCACCGCCAACGATGATTACATTTTTGTCGCTGACATCAATTCCAAACTTTTCAGAAAGAACTTTTCCAATCTGCTGATTGGTAGCTTCTGTTCCGATTTTATTCAGGGCTTCTTCAGTCTGAACAACGGATTTTGTAACCGCTTTAAGGAAGTCTACGGCGAACATAACTCCACCTTCAGCGCCAGAAAAGCCGTTTTTTACCTCATTAATTCCGGATGCATTCAGGGCTCGGGCTTTCTTTGCACCGCAGCAGAGTGCGATTGCGTCAAAATCCTTGTAAATCTGGGAAGAAGAAAAGTCGCGGCCTACATCGGCATTAAAAATGAACTGAACACCTTCTTCTTTCATAAAATCAATTCTTCTCTGGATGATTTTTTTGTCCAGCTTCATGTTTGGAATACCGTACATCAAAAGTCCGCCGGCTTT
>JAILKG010000288.1 GCA_024693915.1 Treponema sp. | reverse complement strand
AATTAATCAGAAGGGAAAGAATCAGGCCTGCACAGCTTGTCCATGCAAATATTCTGAATTTTCTTTCCCTTCTTTCTTCTTTGCGTAAGAATTCTTCGTAGATTTCTAGAGGGCTTTTTTCTTCCTTTTTGAAAATCTTTTCCTTCATTTCCCTGTCATTCTCCGCTAAAAAATGCCGCCTTCAGCCGGTTTTTCAAAATCAGGCATCTCAAAGTTTTCTGATGCAGCTTCTTCAGAAACCACAAAAGAAGATGAAGAGGCAATATTAAAAACAGATGAATCCGTTTTTTCTTCAGACACAGCTTCCGGATTTTTATAGCCCAGAAGAGCAATGTTGTCTGGAACCAGAATTGTCCTGTAATTCTTTTTTCCCAGAGAATCTTCCCAGATATCCTGATCAATATGCCCCTGAACTCCAAGAGGAGTTCCTTTTACAAGATATTTATAAAGACTTCGAGCTCTATCTCCATACAAAGACATGTAATGGAATCCAGCCGTCTTTACCCACTTATCACCTTCTTTTTTGTCTCTGTTTACTGCAAGGCAAAAAACGATATAAGGAGTTCCGCCTTTAGTCTGATAAACCTTAGGCTCTCCTGTAATTCGTCCCGTAAAGCTGAAAGAATTAATGTCAGTCATAGGCCTTTTCCTTATTGAAATTTCAATTTTGAAGAATCAATTCCGCTGAAAATCCAGCTTATTATAGAAACTGCTCCAAGAATTCCGGCAATTCCAAAAGCTACAGGAAGCAAAACGCCTACTATACCGTCCTGACCTTTAAGCTTTCCAAAGGCAATGCCTCCAAAGCAGCCGGCAAGCATTAGAGCCAGAGCAGCCTTTAATCCAGGACTTACAAGAATTCCCAAGAGCTTGTTTCCTACATCGTCAAAAATACCCAGACCCTCTGCAAAAGAAGAAGTCATTGCAAACAGAAATACTGCTGCAATCATCAGGATGTTTTTATGGGCAATAATTGCATTGAAGATTTTGTTCTTAAAATAAAGTGCATTTTTTTTCATTTTTTTCTCCGCTATAAAATAAGTTAAATTTAAATATCCACAAGACCGTTCGCAGACAAATCAGAAAGAAAGCTATCCGTTTCTTCTGTGACACGCATGATTTCATCAATGTGCACGCCGGTCTTGTCTCTTTTAAGATGAACCACAAGCTGTATCACCTCATTCAAATGAGCAGCGGTTTCAGGATCATCTTTTCCCACCATACCTTTAATACGCATCAAGGTAGAAGCGCCGTTGATCGCATGAAAAGTGCTTACTCCTCCATGAGGAGTAGTCCGCCATGCATCAATCAGTTCCCTCATTACATTGGCCCTTCGGACTTCACCAAAAATTACCCTTTGAGGAGTAAAACGCAGGGATTCTTCCACAGCACGCCAGGCGAATTCTTTTCTGATACATAGCATGGTTTTCATTCTGGCATTGCATTGAAGTTCCGGGGTATCCTCAACAATGTAAAAATTGTCGTCGGGAGTAATTTCAGTCATTTTCTGAAGAATGGCATTCGTAAGGGTTGTCTTACCACTTCCAGTAGAACCGGAAACAATAATGTTCATATTTTCAGTAATGGCACTTAAAATTCTTTCGTATTCACCTCCTGTCATCTGGCCGTTATCTCTATACTGTTCAAGAGTGTAAACAGTTGCCGGCGGTTTTCTTATTTGAATTTCACTTCTTTGGGTAACTTTCATTATTCCCGTAAGACGTGCATTAAATTCAGGAATTACAGCTTCTAGAACCGGAAAACCAGAAAGAGAATCAAGGTTTATGTCGTGAATTGCAGCTGCAGCCTTGATGATTCTTTCAGTCATAAAATCCGGAAGATATTTCCCTGTAAATTCTTTTCCCCTGTCGAATCGTGTTACGATGATTTCTCCTGAATCAACAACGGCAATATCCGTTACAGTAGGCTCTTTCAAATAGGGAACAATATCTGCCATATCATCTGAAAGAAGATTTTCAATCATCCTCTTTTTTCTAAGTTCTTCCGCATTTTCCTGAATCATTTTCTTTCCTGTGTATTGTCCTGGACCTCGTTTTCCTTTATGGCATAGTCTGCAAATAACTGCTCAAAAAGGTTGTGCAGATGTGGATTATCCCTTTTGTACATGGCAAGGAATTTATCTCTTCTGTCATCGCCTTTCTGAAAAGCCATATGACGGGCAACGCCTTCCGGAATCTCATCAAAGCTTTCTGCAGAAAGGGTAAAGTAAAATCTAAGCCAGTAAACAAAGAGGGAAGAAAAAACATTTACTTCTCGCTTTACATTCATAAGTTCAGAACGAAAAGTTCCCAGGGTAACCATAAGCTCGTTCTGAATATCCAGATCAGTATTCAGCTGCTTGTCTATACATTCCCTTACAATTTCGCTTACAGGGATTTTTCTTGCAGCAGATATTTTTTCCAAAACATCAATCATGTCATCGCTAACTCTGATTCCTAAAGTTTTCATCTTTCCTCCAAAAAATTAAAAATCATTTTCACTGATTTCTTCTTCAATCTCATAATTTGCCGGAACCCTCAGCTTTTCTTTTATTGCCGGACAGGGAACAAAAAGCACCGTGTAATGGCTGTAGCCCGGAGAATACTTTCCGTTCAGACAGTAACCGCCTTTTCTGCGCCGCCTGTACTCAGGCTTAAGGGTCGCAAAATCAGACAGAGTTACAGT
>JAILKG010000253.1 GCA_024693915.1 Treponema sp. | reverse complement strand
AACAATCATCTCTATCTATAACGCAGAGCTTATCTCCCAGTTCAGATAAATCAAGATATATATCGAAAACATAATTTTCATTAAGAATTGAAGAAAGAGCCGAATAAAAGCCCTTAATATAAGAAAGGCTTTCACCGTTATGCTCAATTGTGCCCTTATAATCCTCGTTTTCTTCCAGGGAAGCATCAGGATTTCCATAAATTTCTATGATAGCCTTGTGTTCTAATTTCTTTAAATCGCTTTCCAGATTATAAAAAGCTGTATTCTCCGGGAAAAGCTTTGTTGCATCATCTCTTATAAAACTTGTCTGGCTTTCAAGGGAGTAGCGGTAGTATTCATAGTCTTCAACTTCAATGTCATAATAATCAGAAGCTAGAACACTATTTGTGGGATTAAAAATCATGATATAAACCTGATAAGTTCCGCCCTTTGGAAGGCAGGCATACTGATCAGAACTGTCCTGACCTAAGACTATCTTTCCTTCTGAAGAATCTGTTTTGAAAAAGCTGCCGCTTACTTCTTGTCCCCTGTAAAAAAGCATTGCACTAATTGTGTCTGAAGGAAGATCTACCTCTTCTCCATTAGAATTAATCTGGTAGGCGCGGTAACTAACATTTCCATTATTCAGGTAAAGTTTTCCTTCCTGCTCTACCTCAAAATAAACCCGCTTGTCGTCCACAACAAAGTTATTACCTGCTTCCGGGAGGGAATTAATATTTTCCGGATCGATTTCAATTGTATTTTCAGTCTTCCATCCGTGGATTTTTACAAGGCTCATCAAAGAGTTTAAGACAAGATTTCCCCTGCTGTCGTAAAGGCGGTATTTCAAAAAGTAAGTACCGTTTGGAACTTCATCCTTCTGATAAAGGGCGCTATAAGTAATTATAGAATCCTGTAAGCCAGAGTCGCCAGCAGTTCCTGAATTTCCGTCAGCTGAGGTACCGCTGCCTGCGCTTGTGCCGCCGGCTTCAGAACCAGAGCCGGAAGAGAGGGTGAGTATTTCAAGTTCTTCAAAATCAAAGTCCTGGCCGTCCTGAGCTAAGGCACTGCTTCCCTTGCTTTCCATAGTGAAAAGACCTGCTTCAATTTTTCCGATACGGTCAGATTTTATAGAAGGAAGTTTCCATTCAAAAGTCAGGGAAAGCTTACCTGTTTCTACATAAGCTGTTTCAAAAGTAAGAATTTCAGCCTTTGTAAGACGGTAAGGGCTTTCTTGGCTTCCAAGAGTGCCTGTCAAAGTAAGACGGAAGTCAGAAGTGCCTGTGTCACCGGAAAGGCCGCTTGTGCCGTCCGAGCCGGAGGTGCCGTCCCCGCTGCCACCGTCTGAAGTACCAGTTCCGTCAGCGCCAGTTGTGCCAGTGCCGTCACCAGAAGTAGTTCCGTTGCCAGATGTGCCACTGTCACCAGCGCTAGTTCCGGAAAGGCCGCCGGTATAAAGTTTTATAGAAAAAATGTAAGACCCCAGGTCCATCTCAACTGAATCAGAAGTCATCTTCTGGTAGGCAGTTTTAAGAGTGGCCTGTCCATCAGAAGTATTTGCAGAAGCGCCTTGATCCACGACTACCACAGAAGTATCGCCTGAAGAAGTCTCAGAAATACCGCTGATCCAGGTCTTTACTGTAGAAGCTCCAGCAGAAGAGGCGTCAAAAATGTAGTCCTCAAAATCAGAAGAGCCGTCTTCTTCTATGAGTTTTCTGGCAGTAAGTTCAATTTTTGTGATATCAGAAAAAGAAAGTGCATCAGGCGCAAGAGAAGCCCTGGAAATGTCCTGACATGAAAAAGAAACAGTAAGCTTCTGATCTGTAGACTTTTCAGCCTGATTTTTTTCAGTTTTTGCCGAGCCCCAGCCACCGTTTCCGTTAATCAAACTGCAAGAGCCAAAAGCAAATAACAGAGCAACAGATGCCATAATAGACAAGAGTTTTTTCATAAACTACACCCCTTAAATATTATTATCTAGATGAATATTATCACTTTTATGAAAAATGTAAAATAGACTGAAAATAAAATAGCCCGCCTGGCCTTTTCAGCACTTTTGGCGGGCTTATGTCTTTATAGATATATCAAACTGTTAAGGCAAAAGGCTATAACTGCGAATACTTAAAAAAACAGCTTATTATCCCTGCTGTTATTAGTATGAAGAAGCACTCAGATAAGAACATACATTTCCACTCTTACTGGTGAAATTGCCAAAGGCAACATTCACATCCACTGCTTCCATAGCAAATGTCTCTAAATCAATCTTCACTATGCGGTTCTTGTTTACATATTCATCATCATAGTCGGTGTCACCGTAATCGTAACCGCCTTCATCAACTATATAAAGCTCATCAGGTTTTCTTGCAACAAACTGTTTCGGACCGTAGAAATACGCGTTGTCAGAGTAGGCCTGACCCGCCATTGAATCCAAATCCATATGCTCGCTGGAGCGTGGATTATAAGCGTCGTAAGTCCAGCCAAAAATCCAGCAGTTTTCAAGAGTCTCAAGCATTGTAGGACTTGGATGTTCGTCAGTAATATTATCAGGATCATAATCCGGATCTTGAACTACTATCGTGGGTTTCAGTCCATCGTTTGCAAAATCATAAAAAGCAAGATCATTTGAATGATCTTCTGAATTATCACCGCTATTTAAAACTTTTATAAGTCCACCTCGGTTACACGAATAACCATTATCACTCACAAGTATGTAAAATTCTTTTCCATCAGCAGTAACCTGACAATCCATAATTGTTAAATCATTTGCAGGTGAAGGTTTATAATTACCCTTATCCAGATAAAGGTCTGCGCAAGACATTGTTATCTCACAAAGACAATCTAATTGTAATCTTTTTACAATTTTGCCTTCCTCTTCACTTTCTTCGTTTGTCATAAGGTATTTTTGAACTGTAATATTACCGTCATCAGCTTTAGCAGAAACAAGATATCTTTTTTTGCTTTCCTGATTCTCATAAATTTCAAAATCGAAACCAAAAGGAACTCCGTCCACAATAGAGCCATTTTTATCAAAAATGTTATAGGCCTCAAGTTTTCCGTCTATCAGCTCATAAAAAATGTATTTACTTTCTCCACTCTCTTGAGCCCGTACATACAGGCTGTGGTCATACACCTTAAATCCGCCTAAAGATGCTTCTGAAGGAAGACAGAAAAGAAGACCACCTTTTTCATAACCTGCATAAGAAGGATACTCTTTAATTAATTTAGCATACATTGATGCAGATTTTTCCAGGGTATAAATTTTCTGAGTTACCGGATCTATTGTAAAAGAAGATATGGATACACCATTTTCATTTATTGCGTCAGGAGCAAAAGCAATTCCATCTCCTATTTCTTCCCTGCCATTAATTTCTGTAAAAATATTAATGCCTGGTTTTGGATTCTCAAACTCCTTACCCAGCTTCTTGAATTCGTAATCGTAAAGAATAATCGGATACTGGTCAGATGCAAGTTTTTCTTTTTCTTCAAAATCTGCCTGGCCGGACCCCAGAACAAAGGAATACTGAATGCCATTTGGTCCTTCAACTGCTACCAGATAAGGATCAGAACCATACCAGCTGTCTGTGGTAAAACCGGAGTAAACATTTATAATCTGACGGCAGGAATAAAGAGAAGGAATCTGTTCACCCTCATCAAGAGCATCTGCCTCTGCAGAAGAAAGTTTAAGGAAATCAAGAATTACTTCATAACTTCCAGGCTTTACGGAATCAAAAGAAAGGGTAAGGCTTTTTGAAGTAAGACCACCGGCAGTGCCACTTCCGCCTGTAGAACCGCTTCCGTCACCTGTGCCGCTTCCAAAATCTCCTCCCAGACCGGAAGTTCCG
>JAILKG010000247.1 GCA_024693915.1 Treponema sp. | reverse complement strand
AATTCAGGTCCTGAGGAAGATCTTTCTAATCCTTTTGAAAGTGATTTTGGACTGGATTCACCTGATTTTATGGATCAGGCTTCAGAAGGCGATTCCTCCCTTTCTCAGGAAGCACTTGCAAAAGAGGCTGAAGAAAACGAGCCTTTTGTTACTTCTGATTTTGGAAGTGGAGAAGGAAACTCAGAGCTTTTTAATGCAGATACTCTGGACAGCCCGGATTTTTCAGCTGCCGGTGATTTTTCCGCAGGTGATGATTTTTCAGCTGGTGATGGCTTTAATTCTTCTGATTTTTCTGCAGACGACAATTCAGCTCCTTCAATTTCTTCCATGGATTCCATCGATATGTCTTTCCCGGAGGAAGAACTTTCTACATCTGAAAAGACTTCTGAGGATGGAGCCTCTGCTTCTGACTCTTCCGATGATAATTTCCCAACGGATTTTAATTTCGATATGGATGACCTTCCTGTGGACGGAGAGGCACCCGCCATTCAGGAAAGTGCAGTTCCAGAAACATTTGATATTTCTCAGATGGAAGGGATGGAATTCCCGGACACAGATGCCCAGTTGAGCGGTTCAAATGGAGATTTTGAATTTAACGCTCCTGATTCCATGTCCCTTGATAACGGCGATTTTGAAATTCCAGGCTACACCGGTGACAATATTCTGGATGAAAAGCAGCAGGAAAAACTCAGACAGAAAAAAGAAGAGCCTGCCGCTGCCAGCGAAGACGAACTTCCACCAAATACTCTTTCAGATAAGCAGTACAAGACTTTCCTTGCAAATCTTTCTACTTATCCTTTGAATGTCCGCATTGCAGTTGAAGACTTAATTGTAAAAAATGAGTTTACTGACGATGCTGAATTTGAAATCGTAAGCAAAGTTCTCAAAAAAGTTCCTGCCAGAAACCTTGCCAGTGAACTTGAAAAAATGCTGGATACTCCAATCTCGGTTCCTCGTGATTACGAAAAAAGAACTGCAAGTGAATACGAAGCCTACAAGGCTTCTTTCGAGTATCAGCTCAGAAATAAAATCATTCCTTTTGCCATTCTTGGAATTATCGGAATTCTTGTATGCATAGTACTCTTCCTTTCCGTTAGAAATTTCATCTACCGTCCGGCAATGGCTTCATCACTTTATCGTCAAGGGTATGCTTACCTTGAGGCTCAGGATTATCCGCAATCAGAGATCAAGTTCAACCAGGCAACAAAATTTAAAGTTAAAAAGCCATGGTTCTATAAATATGCCCGGGGGTACAAGGAACATAAGCAGTACAATAGGGCTGAGTGGATGTACAATCTGATTTTATCCCGCTTTAAGCATGAAAAAGAGGCTGGTCTTGAATATGCCCGCATGGAACTGGACGATCTGGCAAATTATGAAAGTGCAGAAACAATACTTTTAAGAGATGTTCTGGATTTCCATATCAATGATCCCGACGGTCTTTTGCTTTTAGGTGATACTTATCTTGAATGGGCTACAGAAAAGGATCCTTCAAAATTTGAAGATGCCAGAATCCGCTATGCCGAACTTTTGCAGCTTTATGGAGCAAAAAGCCTGAATCTTGCCAATACCTACAAGGGCCGTCTCATGCGCTATTTTGTAAGGACAGACAATCTTCTGGAAGTTTTACAGTTAAAAGACTCCTTTATGCCAAAAAAGAACAGTCTTGATTCTGAGGGCTGGACTGAACTCAGCGGATTTTTGCTGGATAAGCTTTACGGACCTCTTCCGCCAAAAGAAGAATATCTGCGTACTAAAATTGAAGATGTAAAAGAAATGCTCATGAGGGCTGTTAATGCCGATGAAAAAAATCCTGTAGCTCTTTACAATCTTGGAAAATATTACGTGAACATGAACGACGGAGATCATGCTCGTTCCGCCTTTAACCGCACAATAAATGCTTTTGAAGCGGCAGAAAAGATAAAAAGGCGGGATATGTACAAGTATATCGACGCATTCAGGCTTTATGGCGAACAGTACATGGATATTCACGAAACACTTAAGGCAAGAGAGCAGTATACAAAAGGTATTTCCCTTTACCAGAAGCAGAGGGATGCAAACGGTTTTGAAGGAAATCAGAAAATTGGAAAACTCTATCAGGATATGGGTGATATCGATTACTTTATTTCCGGTGATATGGATGCGGCTCTGGTAAGTTACGAAAATTCTATAAATACCTATAACGATCTTCCGGAAATTCGCTATAAAGTTGGTTATATCAAATACAATTCAGGTGATTACTCAAAAGCCCTTACTTCATTTATGAAGGCTATGGAAGAGTATCCTGATGATGTAAACCTGCTTCTTTCCATGGGAAATACACTTTCCTTGAAAGGTGATGATTTACTCTCCCATGGATATTACGACCACCTTCGTTCAGAACTTGAACTTTTGATAGACCAGAAAAAGATTGTTTATCCTCAGGCAAAGGCAGAATATGCTGAAATAATCGATAATTACATGAAGGTGAATAACAATCTTGGAGTTACCTTCTACAGACTGGCAAAAAGAACGGGAAGCAGTCTTTACAATGCAAAGGCTATGGTATGTTTCCAGGAAAGTATAAAAGCCTGGGATTCTTTGACCCGCAATCTTAATACCATGAACAGGCTGGGGGGTTCAAACCTGGCAGAACAGAATTTACGCTACACCAGCCAGCCTAGACCGGAATATGAGCCTCAGATTTATACAAAAATATCTAAGACCATTTATGGCGAAGATGTTCCTAACTGATTTTTTGACCCTGAGAGGTACTGAAGAATGAGTGAAAGAGACAGATACAGTGTTCAGACCAATTTCCAGACTGGTATTTTTCAGACCCAGTGGAAAAACAGCATTTTAAAGGAACTTTTCAGAAAAACAATCCATCTTTGCAGTGCCTTTGTTCCCCTGTTTTTAAAGTATTTTTATTATCAGACTATTGTTCTCCTGTTTTTTGCCCTTATTTTTTATTCTGTATCAGAAATTTTACGCCTTAAAGGAAAAAATATTCCCCTTGTCAGTAAGGTTACTGAAGTTGCAGCCAGAAAAAGGGATGAAAATAAATTTGTTTTGGGACCTGTTACTCTGGTAATCGGAATAATTCTTGCAAGTCTCTTGTGGGAACAGGACAAAGCCACAATGGGAATTTTTGCTCTAGCCTTTGGAGATGGTTTTGCAAGCCTTTTTGGAAAGCTTTTCGGAAGGGTTCATATTCCATTTACCCAGGGAAAGACAGCCTGTGGAAGCCTTACCTGTTTTTTTGCAGTTTATGTTTCTTCTTTTGCAGTCTGCCGTTCCTGTCTGGTTTCTCTTGTAATTGCCATTACCGCCATGCTTGCAGAAGTTATACCAATGAAAGATTTCGATAACGTTGTAATTCCCGTTCTGGTTGGCGGACTGGGAACTTTGCTTTTGTAGCCTTTTAATCATTCCACAGATAGATGCTGTGGAGGGTTTTTATGTAGAGATGGGTGCCAGAAATTATTAATAATGCACCGCCGGCAAGAAAGAAAATATTAGAAGCAGAAACAAGAAAAGAATAGCCTAGTGCTAAAAGCAGAATACCTGCTGCAAGGTTTCTGTTTTTCTTGTCTCCCTTTTTTAGTCTTAACTGAAGGAAAAATGACAGGAACATTATAAAGCGCTGGGAAGTAACCAGAAGGTTAGAAAAGCCCCAGGCAAAATGGCCTTCCGGAAGAACGTAATTTGTGTTTAAGGGGTAAAAATTGGCGATTACCAGGCCAAGTACAAAGATGATGGCTATATTCTGTTCCACGTACTGTCTGTATTCGGTGCCGGAATAGGCGGCGGAAAACAAAATGCTGGCTGTACAGATAACTCTTCCTGCTAGAACAAGCCTGGATGCCAGAATGCTGGCAGTTTCCTTTGATTCCCAAAGGTTAAAAATGGGAAAGGCCAGTCTGGCACTTTCCAGAAAACATCCGATAAAGAAAATTGCAAGAAAAATAATTTCTGAAGACTGAGTTTTTTCAAATTCTATGTTTATGATAATCAGTGTAATAAAAGAATA
>JAILKG010000188.1 GCA_024693915.1 Treponema sp. | reverse complement strand
ATTTTTGAATTGAAATTATAAAACTCGAAATTAAGGCTATTGAGTTAGACATATCTAACTATTGACACTTTTTTATTAATTATGTATTTTGTATTTAGTTAGCAAATGCTAACTAAATACAAAAGGTAAATATGAGTTTTGATAAAGTTTTTATAAGCTGTGCTGCCCCTGCTTTTTGCGGGATAAAAGCGGGAAATCTTTTTTCCCTTCCTGTTCAGCTCTTTAACAAAGAAAAATATGAAGAATGGAAAAAGCTTTTTCTTTCTGTGGGTTTAAAGTGCAGAGCTGTAAAAATTTCTTCAAAAAAGATTCTGGTACTTGTTTACAACTCCTTGTGGATAAATGAAATTCTTTCATCTCCACACGTGTCAGCATACTTAAAAAGCAAAGGCTATCTTCTGGACTTTGGAGAGAGTGAAGAAGCTTATAAAAAGGGCTGTAACAAGAATTTGTGGGGGCTTTTGAATGAATCAGAGGCTTTTATTTCCAGTCTTTTTTACCGCATTCAGTATTCCTCTTCCTTTCCCCACGAAATTGGAATACTTCTTGGCTATCCCCTGCAGGATGTTATTGCATTTGAAAAAAGTCAGGGGAAAAATTTTAGTTTCTGCGGAATCTGGAAATGTTATTCGGAATCCAGGGAGGCTGTAGAAAAAGCCCGTCTTTGCCAGTGCAGATTCAGGGAATGCAGTGGACTTTGTTCAGAATGGTTTGAACAGGGCTGTTCGCTCTGTCAGATTATAGAAAAATATAAAAAGCGAGGTAATTATGAAAGTTGCTGTAATTTACGCAAGTACAACCGGCAATACAGAAATGATGGCAAACGCAATTTGTCAGTCAGTAAAAGAAAGTGGAGCTGAGGTAGTTTTTGGAAGTGCCGATTCTTCAGATGCTTCAACAGCTGCTTCCTGTGATGTAATTCTTCTTGGAAGCCCTGCAATGGGTGACGAAATTCTGGAAGACTCTATGGAAGATTTCTATACTGGTCTGGAAGCTTCTTTAAAGGGAAAAAAGACCGGCATTTTCGGTTCCTACGATTGGGGCGACGGTCAGTGGCTCAGGGACTGGGAAGAGCGCATTAAGGCTGCCGGCGGACTTTCTGCTGCCCAGCCTCTTATGATAAATCTTACCCCGGATGATGATGGCATTGCAAAATGTAAGGCCTGGGCAAAAGAAGCAATAAAATAGGCTCCTTAAAAGATGATAATGGAACTGGATAAAGTCCATAAAGGTAAAGCAGTTTCATAGTTTCAGTTTCCATAAAATGTCTTTTGGGCATTCATTTCTTAAAAGGAATGAATGCCCTTTTTTTGCCCGGTAAAATTTGAAAAATCGGCTTTATAATAGTATATTTAATACAATGGAATATAAGATTGATGATGATGGTGCAAAAAGTTCTTTGTCCCTTGATTTCAAGCCTGCTTCTCTTTCTGCACTGGAAGATTTTCAGCACTGCGCATTTGCAAACGATTTTTTTGCCAATAATTACAGCGCCTTAAACTGTTTTTTATATCAGAAAAAATTCTCATCAAAAGTCTGCCTGTGGAAGGACTGGCTTTTAGAGCTTTATGAAACCTGCGGAAAATTCTGCTTTAGTTTTCCTCACAATATGAAGGGGGACTATTCAAGTGTTATAGAGGTTTTTGAACTTCTTTACGACCTCGCAAAAAAGGCCGGTCAGTCTCTCTATTTTCACAATGTAACAAAAGAAGAAAAGGATCTGCTTCTTTTATCTTTCCCCGGCGCTATTGTGACTGAAGACCCGGATCTTGGTGACTATATTTATTTAAGGGAAAAGCTTGCCCTTTTAAGTGGAAAGAAGTTCAGTAAAAAGCGGAACCATATCCATCAGTTTGAAAAAAAATATCCGGATTACGAATTTGAGCTCCTTTCCCCGGAAAATCTTTCTTTTGCCCGCCAGATTGAAGAAAGCTGGCTTTTCCAGACAATGCAGGAAGAAGAGTCAGCCGACCTCCTTTATGAAAAAGAGATTATAAATACCCTTCTGGATAACTTTTCTTTCCTTTCAAAAATGCTTTCACTTTCCGGAGGCCTGCTTTTTGTAAATGAAGCTGACGGGCAAAAAAAAGCGATATCTTTCTGTATTTCCAGCCGTCTTAGCAAGGATGTAACAGACATTCATTTTGAAAAATGCCTTTGGCCCTACGACAGGGACGGGGGCTATGCCCTTATTAACAGAGAATTTGCCAAAACTCTTGATACCACTTATATCAATCGGGAGGAAGATTTAGGAATAGAGGGCTTAAGAAAGGCAAAACTTTCCTACTACCCGGAAATGGTTCTGGAGAAATTTAAAGTGGAGATAAAAGTTTGAAAAACAGAAGGCTTTACTGCTATGGTATGGTGCTTACAATGGCAGGGCATCAATTTCTGTCATAAAATTTTCCAGAGTAAGGCTGATATTTCTTTTCTGGTCTTTTTCTGTAAGGCAGAGGGTAAAGTCTTTTTTGTTTTTGATTAATGACCAGACAAGACTGCTTTTTTCATATTTTTCAGAAAGCAGGGCAGTGATTGTTCTGTAAGCGATTTCCTGTTTTTTCTGGTATTTGAGAGTATTTTTTTTGATTTCTTCAAGTTCCACCTGATATGTTTCAAAATGACTCAGAAAATGAGAAATCAGAATGAAAGGGTCGTTTGGAAAGCGGGCATCAGCGATTTTTTCCCAGGTCCTGTCGGTTTTTCCAAGAATAGAAATTTTTGCTGATGATGCAATAATTTCTCCGCATTTTTGATGGTATCCCCTTATTTTTAGAGATGGAGAAGGGCTTATTTCCCAGGAGAAGGAGCTGTCAGTTTTTTCAATCTGGCATTCCATTGAAGAAAAGCCTTCCTGTATTTCCCGGAGCTTTTCTTCCGCTTCCCCAGTCTCTGTTTTTACAAGTCTTTTTTCTTCCAGATTTTCTGCCGCCTTTGAACTCAGACGCAGATTCTGAATTCTCATCAGGTTCAGTTTTTCTTTCCAGAAATCACTTTCTTCTTCTGTATACATAATTCTTCCCTTTTTCTACATATTCTTGCCCGGCTGGGCTGTTTTCAATTCTACATATTCTTGCCCGGCTGGGTTGTTTTTCAATTCTACATATTCTTGCCCGTCCGGGCTTTTTTTCATCTTTGCCAGATCTGGCTATTTTTTCTCTACCGGATTGTCCTTGTACAATTCCAATTTTTTTTATGGTAGCCTTAATTTCGAGTTTTATAATTTCAATTTTTATTTTACAGTTAGATAACTCGACATTGAGGTTATGGTATAAATGTACTTCTGCATTTTAAGAG
>JAILKG010000207.1 GCA_024693915.1 Treponema sp. | reverse complement strand
TAAAAGAGATGTTAAAATAGTAATAGATTCCATTTTTTGAAATCCTCCATATATTTTTTAAATAGACCAGTTCAACACAGTATAAAAACTTAAAAAGATTATAAATGTGTAAAAAACTTAGTCTTATAAAGTGATAATACTGTATAATATCAAGTTTTGCAAATAATTATCATATAATTTTATTATTTTTGTATAATTTCATTTTACTTTTCTTGTCATTCTGATTTTATGAATTCAATACGAGACACATTTGTAAATAATTTGAAATACTACAGAAATCAGAAAGGAATTTCTCAGGAAAAGCTGTCCTATGCTGTTGGGAAAAGCATTGCATACATAAATCAAATTGAAAACCGTGATTCCTGGCCTCAGCCAGAAATGGTAGACAAAATCGCCGTTGCACTCGGCATTCCGTCATCTGCACTTTACGAGGAACGAGGTTGCCCCGAAAATAAAAAAGCACAATTTGAAGATAAGTTTGGAAAATCGCTGGAAGCAGAACTTCTTTCGCGAATTGAAAAAGATATAAAAGATGTTTGTAATCTGGTGTAATTAGTTTCTTCTTATCTGTTCTATCTGATTAATTCTCTGACGCAGATATTTCATATTCGTTTCTGAATAAATATACAGATCTTGCACTACAGCCTCTCTTGCGAGCCTGGCGCAATTTCCAACAGGTTCTGTATATGCACCATCTGTTTGCTTCTTGAACGGAGATTTTTCTGATGTAAAAACAAAGTTCCCTTGTCCCCACATCAGCATTTTCACTAAGGCGATTGGCTTACCGTCTTTCAAAATGAGAGTTCCGCACCGCGCATTAAACTTGCAGTTTAAAATCTTCATTTTCATGCTATAATATCCCCATGCCCGACAGTACCTTAATCACCCATCCGCTCCCGCCGGTCTGCAACGCACAAAGTAAAGTTCTCCTGCTGGGCACAATGCCCTCTCCAAAAAGCCGCGAGCTGGGATTTTTTTACATGCACCCGCAAAACCGCTTCTGGCGCGTGCTGCCCCAGGTTTTTGGCGAAAGTCTGGCACTCCCAAACAAGGCCCCGGACACAAAAGCCGCCATTCAGGAACGACGCGATTTTCTTTTACGTCACAAACTAGCCCTATGGGATGTACTTGCCAGCTGCCAGATAGAAGGCGCAGCCGACTCTTCAATTCGCCAGGAAATTCCAAACGATTTTACAAAAATCTTTTCAGAATCAAAAATCTGTCACGTCTTTTTTACAGGTCAGACCGCTGCCGCCCTCTGGAAAAAACACTGCAAAGCCCTCTACGAAGAACGCTTCAACCTGACAGTCCACACACTGCCTAGCACCAGCCCGGCAAACGCCCGCTTCACTCTGGAGAATTTAATAGAAGAATATCAGATTGTGAAGAAATACACGCTGGACTAAGCCCTCAAGGCCGCCCTACTTCCAGCCTTCCCAGATTTTCTGCGCCATTCCAACCGTGGCCTCAGTCTTTCCGTTTCTGCAAACCGGCTGCTTCAAAAGTTTCGCCTGATTTTCAAAAAGTTTCTCTTCGATTTCGCTGTCATCAAGATAAGCGATGCTGGCATAATCCTTAGCCTTTTTATCAATCATCGCCTCTATCGCCGCAGCCCTTCCGCCTTCCACCCGCGCAAGAGCCGTCACCACCGAGTCAAACTCCCCGGCGCTCATCTCCTTTTCCTTCAGATCAACAAACTGAAAATCAATCCTCCTCTCCTTAAAAAATCTCTGCGCACTCTTAGTATCAAACGATTTATTAGTCCCAAAAATTTGAATCATGATTTCACCCTTTTTTCAATTACGATTTTACAAAATTATTCAATATAAATACTCTTGAGTTTATCTTCAATTTTATATACTATACAAACTCTAGGGGACGCTTGTATTTGCGGCGGCTTGCCTCCGATTTCTCGTGAATGAAGGAGGCTGTCTGTGACTGAATATGAAAAAGCAATGTTTGTCATTGCAATTATCACATTAATCATAGACTTGCTCACCTTCCTGCTAAAATAGGATAAGAGCACAAAAAAACCGCCCCATAGTGTGACGACTCTGGGCGGTTTCTTATAAACTGCTAACGGAGGCAAGTCGCTCTTTTACAAGCGTCTCCGTTTTTTTTAATATAGCATATTTTGCGTAAAAGTCAACCTTTACGCAAAATTAAAATATCCCCAGTACCTTATCCGGGCAGGCTTTGATACACTCGCCGCATGAGGTACACTTGCTGTAGTCCACTTTTGGGATGCCGCTTGTGATGTCGATGGCACCTTCAGGACATTTTTTTGCGCAGATGCCACACTTGAAACAGCCGGCAGCGCAGTCCTTGCGGATCTGAGGTTTGTTGTCGCTGTGGCATGAACAATGGGCAATTGCGCCTTTTGTATCTTTTGGCATAAGAACGAAAAGATGTTTAGGGCAGGTTTTTACACATTTTGCACAGCCTACACATTTTTCGCGATTTACGACTGGCAGTCCGTCTTTTCCCATTGAAAGGGCACCGAACTGGCAGACTTCAACACAGTCTCCAAAACCGATACAGCCGAAGGCACATTTTTTTGTTCCGTTCATTGTAAGTTGAGCAGCGGCACAGGTTGGAACTCCATTGTATTCGCCTTTTTTCTGGGCTACGGCTTCTGTTCCGTGGCAGGCAAGGAAGGCAACCTTTGGAACTACATCTCCGGCACTGCCACCCATGATTTCTGCAACTTTTGCAGCACAGCTTGCACCACCGGCAACACAGCCGTTTGTAGGTGCTTCGCCTTTTACAACTGCTTCAGCAAAAGCATCACAGCCGGCATAACCGCAGCCACCGCAGTTTCCGCCGCTGAGTAATTCGCGTACGGCCTGAACCTTTGGGTCAACCTTAACATAGAAAATCTTCTTAAAAAGCCCGAGCAGGACACCAAGCAAGAAGCCTACTACAGGGGCAACTAAAATTGTATAAATTACTAACGTCATAAATCATTTCTCCATAAAAAATATTCCTAAAAATTTGCAAACCGCTTCCGCGGGGAACCGACCCCCCGCTCCGCTATTCCCAAATAATCGGCAATATTTCCGCTATTTGCTTATAGCTCCACCTACTTAATCAATCCCTTAAATCCTAGGAAGGCAAGGCTCAAAAGGCCGGCTGCAACGTACAAAACCGGGGTTCCCTGGAAGGATCGAGGGAGTTTGGCAATCTTAAGACGACTGCGGACTCCGCTCATAACTACCATACTGATTAAAAAGCCCAGAGCAGAACCAAGAGCATAAACAAGACTTTCTCCGTAGTTGTAGTTTTTGCTGATGCAGTTGATTGTTACACCAAGTACGGCACAGTTTGTTGTAATCAGGGCAAGATAAACACCCATTGAGCGGTAGAGGGCCGGGATAGATT
>JAILKG010000157.1 GCA_024693915.1 Treponema sp. | reverse complement strand
GGGCTTTACTGTGTATTACAAGCTTAGAACTTGATTACAAAAGAAATGTCTGGAATGATGAAGAATGTTGAGTTTTCATAGTCATTTGTTTCTTCTTTTGTTACATCACCGGCTTCAGCTTTCTGCTTAACTCGGTACATGTATAATTTCCCTAGGTTTGGAGCCGTTTGCAGGACCTACGATTCCTCTTTCTTCCATTTCTTCTACCAGGCGGGCGGCGCGGTTATAGCCGATTTTAAGCCGACGCTGAATGTAGGAAGCGCTTGCCTTTCCAGACTGAATTACAATGTCCAGAGCCTGTTCGTAAAGAGGGTCAGATCCTTCCGAGAAGAGAGATACACCTGAATCCTCTTCTTCCTCGTCTTCAACGAAAATTTCGTCGTCAATGTATTCCGGTTCGCCCAAAGTTTTTACATATTCTACAACCTTTTCAACATCGTTGTCGCTTTCAAAAGTTCCCTGGATTCGGACAGGATAAGGATCCACTGCCGAAGCATAGAGCATGTCGCCCTTTCCAAGGAGTTTTTCGGCACCTATTGCATCGATAATGATGTTAGAGTCCGTTCGTGTGGCAACCGTGAAGGCGATTCGGCTAGGAATATTTGCCTTGATAAGACCAGTAATTACGTTTACGGAAGGTCGCTGGGTTGCAAGAACAAGATGAATACCAACGGCGCGGCTCATTGCGGCCAGGCGGGCTACGTTGGATTCCAGTTCTTTTCCACTGGTTGCCATAAGGTCTGCAAACTCGTCTATGATAATTACGATGTAAGGCAGTTTTTCTGTGCAGATATTTCGCTCTTCAATTCTGGTGTTGTAGCTTGAAATGTCACGAACACCCATCTGGTCAAGAAGTGCGTAACGGCGTTCCATTTCGCAAAGACAGTACTGCAAAGCCTGAAGAGCTTTTTTCGGTTCAGTAATTACAGGAGTCAAAAGATGAGGAATGTCGTTGTAAAGCTTGAGCTCAACAACTTTCGGGTCAACCAGAATCATTTTGACCTGCTTTGGAGAACGCTTGTACAAAATAGAAAGAATGATTGAGTTTACGCAGACAGATTTTCCGGCACCGGTTGCACCTGCAATAAGAAGGTGAGGTGTTTTTGCGATGTCTATAATCTGACTTTTCCCAAGAATATCTTTTCCAAGGATTACAGGAACAGCCATTTTCTTGAATTCAGGCAAATCCTGTTCAATCATTTCGCGGAAGCTTACGATTGAGCGTTTTCTGTTTGGGACTTCAATACCGACTGCGGCTCGGCCTGGAATTGGCGCTACGATTCGGACACTTTTTGCGGCAAGGCTCAGGGCGATGTTGTCCTGAAGGCTTGCGATTCTGTTCAATTTTACGCCAGGAGCAGGAGCCAGTTCAAACATTGTTACTACCGGTCCCTTTTTGATTCCTACTATTTCTGCACTGATACCAAATTCGTTCAGGGTTTCCTTGAGTTTTACTGCATCATCTTTTGTCTGCTGGTCGATAATCCAGTACTGGTCGTCGGCGTACTGTTCCAGAAGCTCTGTAGGAACAAAATAAGGCTTTTTAGGCATGGCCCGGCTGGAGGCAGAGGCAAGTGGCGCAGCAGTCTCAAGTCCTGTAGAATTAGCAGAAGAAAGAGGCTTTGCCGAATTAAGTTCTGCTTTTTGGCCTAAAAATCCAGATTTAGATTCGCCTGAAGAATTCTGGCTTGAATCAGAGGAATTTCCTGAAGTATATCCGCCGATGCTGTTCTGCATATTTGTATTAGTGCCATCAGTCCTGTCTGGACTTTCTGTCCTGTCTGGGCCATAGGAAGACTGATTTACAACAGGTACTGTGATTTCTTCTTCATAAGCCTGTTCAGAATCTTCCGGAGAGCCGTATTTTTTGTAGAGGAATTCTTTTTTCACTTCTTTACGGATGTCATTTTCCATGTCATCAAAAATTTCAGAACTCAAAGAAGATTTTTTCTGCTGCTCTTCAATTCTCTGCTGGCGGAGCACGCTGTCAGGGGTGTAGTTTATTTCAGTAAAGTCATAGTTATCATTTTCGCCGGCGTCATTTTCAGAAGAATTTTTCTCTGTCATCTGGTCAGATATTTCTTCAGAATCTTCGTTTTCGGAAAAATCTTCGTCAGATTCTTCTTCTTCTTCCTCTTCGTCGTCTTCATCCTCATCGTCTATTCCGACTTCCGCAAGGTCTTCTTCATTCATCATAAAGCCGTTTAAAAATTTATCTTCCTTAAGGCTGTGGGATTTTTCTTCTTCATCCTGACTGTCAAAATCCTGGTCATTTTCATTGTTATCACTGTCATCAGAGTGATAAATTTCGCTAGAATCTTCATCTTCATTGTCTACAAGGTTTTCGTAAACAGAAAAGGAATTTTCAAAATCATTTTCCAGTGTTTCAGAGTCGTCCCTGTCTTCCTGCTGGCTTCCAAAAACAGACATTTCCTGGACGCCGCATTTTTTTACGCCCTGATCAAGGTTATCTTCTTCATCAAAATCATCAAGAATTTCACCTTCAGGAATGCTCTTGTCTAAATCTTCAAAGAGGTCTTCATCCTGAAAAGAAATGCTTCCTAACTCAACTGTCTGATTTGAGTTTTTTTCACCGACATTTTCAGAATCTTCATCGGGATTTTCATCAAAGCATTCGCTGGAGTCACTGTCCGGGCTGTTATCAGAGCCTTCGTTCAAGGTTTCATCAGCTTGGCCTTTTGAATCCAGATTATCAGCATCCTGGTCACTTTCTTCCTGGCTTTCTTCTGCGAAATCGGTGAAATCAGAAAGATCTCCTTCCTTGTTTCCGGCTTTTGCCTGAATTTCATTGGTGTCCGGCCATTCAAGCTGATTGTCGTCGGCCTCTTCTTCTTCGTCAAAGCCGGTGAGGGCCGCATATTCTTCCTGGGTTATAATAGAGCCTGGAGCAGACTGGTTTTCTTCGTCATCGTCTTTTTCATCCCTTGCAGGGGAAAGGGCGGCATTTTCTTTATCAAGGGATTTTTCTTCAACGCTTTCTGCAGTGGCCTTTTCAAGTTTTTCTTCAGAATTATTTTCACCAGATTCTACAGTTTCCTGGCTTTCTACAGTGGCGTTTTTTTCATCTCCTTCTGATTCTTTTCTGCCGGATTCAGGTGCAGAAGTAAAAATAGAAGTTGAAGCTGAACTGGCTGTGGAGAAAGGCTGGTCAAAAACATCACGGAAAGGATCGTCCGCTGTTCCACGAGTTTTTTCAATTTCTTCTTCAACCTCTTCTGTTGCAATTCTTTCTGAAGGAAGAACTGCGCCGGCGTAAATGTCTTCACCTTCTTCACTTGAATCAGCATTTTCTTTGGGAAGATTTTCTTCTTCCATGCGTTTTTCAGCTCTTCTTTCTGCAAGACGAGAGAAAAGGGAAGGTCGTTTCTTTTTAGAGTCACTTTCTTCTTCTACAGGATCACTGTCCATGTTGTATGGCTCAGGTTCTTCTTCTTCAAAATCCTCACTGTCTGAGGAAGATTTTGCAGAGTCAAAGCCACTTTTTTCATCAGAAGAGAAGGCTGAATTGGAAGAGTCGTAGTCTTCAGAGGAGTAGCTGCTGGAAGCAGGAGCGTAGTAATCGTCCTCTTCCTGGTTTTCATCTTCAGAAGGGTCTTCTTCAGCTTTTTTCTGGGAATAAGGGCTAGTGCCGTTAATTTTGTCTGCGGCAATTCCTGCAAGAAGGAATTCTATTACCACAAGCATGAGGGCAACAATCAGGGTTACGGAAATTTTTAAGCCTGTAAATGTGCTGCCTTTTGCAAAGAAATAGCAGAGTTTTTCAGCTCCAAAACAGGTAAAAAATGGAATTACCGCTGTCAAAAGTCTCATTGATTTTCTTGCGGTCCACTTTGAAGCAAAGCAGGAAATTGCCGCAATAAAAAGGAAAACTGGAATCAGAATGCTTGTAAAGCCGTAAACGCTGGTGAGCATGGCTCCAAGTCTGAAAAGAATATTGTTATGCCCCGGACCAAACTGTCCAAAATCCAGAGGCTGAAGAATTAAAGATATTGAAAAAAATGCAGCAAGGAGCAATAAAACAATTCCGGCTGCAAGATTTGGTTTATTGGATACTTTCATATTTCACTTATCGGAAAATCGCAAAGGCGATTTTAGAGTTTTTTTTTAAGAGGGAAGATGAGTTTTATGGAAGGAAGGGTCTGGGCCGAGGCCGGAGTGGTGCGAAGCAGTCCGGGTAGTTTGAAAACTGCCCGGACCGAGCCGTAGGTGGGCCACGAAGGGCGAGTAGGAAAACAAACTGCCCCAAAAAAACTTGCTATCGTGTATTTTACTGATATAATTAAAGTTATGAAGAAGACATCTATTAAAACAGTAGGAATTTTGACGTCCGGAGGCGATGCACCAGGACTGAATGCGGCAATTCGGGGCGTCTGTCGTTCCGGAATGATAAATTATGGAATGAAATTCGTGGGAATACGCAACGGATACCGCGGTCTTGTAAACGGTGACGGCTATGTGATTAAATCCAACGATATTTCAGGGATTTTAACACGGGGAGGAACCATTCTGGGAACTTCCAGAGAAAAGCCATTCAAAAATCCTGTGGTTAATCCTGAAACCGGGCTTTTACCAATTGAAGCTATCAAGAAAAACTGGAAAAAATGGGGTCTGGACGCCCTTGTGGTTCTTGGAGGAAACGGAACCAATACAACAGGAAGCCTTCTTTATAAGGAAGGACTGAATGTAATCGGTCTTCCAAAAACAATTGACAACGATATTGTGGGTACGGACGTAACTTTTGGCTTTCATACGGCTATCGATGTTGCAACAGAGGGAATAGATAGAATTCACACAACTGCAGACAGTCACAGCCGGGTAATGATTGTTGAGGTAATGGGACACAAGGCCGGCTGGCTGGGCCTTTACTCCGCCATTGCCGGCGGTGGAGATGTCTGCCTTATTCCGGAAATCCCTTATGACATAAAATCAGTTGCCCGTGAAATCGAGCACCGCCGGGATGCAGGTAAGAATTTCTCAATTGTAGTAGTTGCTGAGGGCGCGCTTTCTAAAGATGAAGCCAAGCTCAGCAAAAAAGAGTTTAAGAAAGCGCGACTGGAAATGACTCAGTCAATCGGTTACCGCGTTGCACAGGAAATTTCAGAAGCAACAGGTCTTGAGTCCAGGGTAAGCGTTCTGGGACATTTGCAGAGAGGTGGAACTCCATCTCCTTACGACCGCGTTCTTGCAAACCAGTTTGGAGTTGCCGCAGCAGATTTCCTTGCAAGAGAAGATTTTGGAAAGCTGGTAGCAATTCAGAACAATAAAATTGTTGGAGTGCCACTTGAAGAGTGCGCCGGAAAGGTAAAAAATATTCCAATCGACGATCCTCTTATTTCAAGCGGTCGTTCCGTAGGAATTTGTTTTGGCGACTAATTTTAAGTGTAAATTCTGCAAAGAATGCAGGGGTTATGGCTGCGTTGGGCAGCTTCCCGGAATGGGAGGCGTTAACGCAAGCCATAATTTTATTTTAAATTGTAAAGAATGGCAGCAGATAAGAGAAGAGTTTCCAAAGGGGATTTTTTCCGAGGAAAGTCTGGTTTCTGTGCGCCAGGATTTTATTTCTCAGGGTATGTCAGAGGATGAAACAGATATTTTTCTGGATGCGGTTCGTATTTCCAGAAATGTTGATTGTGATTCCATAGGCATTGCTCCCGTTACCGGAGCTGTTCAAAACATCGGTTTTGAAAGGGAAGAGGACTTCTATCTTCCTTATTTTACGGCTGCCAAAAATCAGGGAATTGCAATCTGCGTTGGTGACGGTGCCCCTGACGAAAAACTTGAGCTTGGTCTTAAAGCTGTTCAGGCTCTGGATACAAAAGCATATTTTTTCTTAAAACCATATCCCGATCAGGTTTTGCGCCGCCGCATTGATTTAGTGCGTTCTTCGGCCCTGGCCATCGGTTTTGATATCGATGCCTACAATATAGTGACCATGAGAAATCAGGTTAGCCTTGAAAAAAAGACTGCAGAACAGTTAAAGGCACTGAGGGAATACTCAGGGCTTCCTCTTATGATAAAGGGCGTTTTCAGCCGGGAAGATATTGAACTCTGTCAGAAGCTTGGTCCTGAAATCGCAGTTGTTTCCAATCACGGCGGACGGGTAGAGACTGCAGAAGGAAGTACAGCTGTCTTTCTTGCAGAGCATGCTGATGAACTCAGGGCTTGTGTAAAAAAAATCTGGGTTGACGGCGGAATCCGCTCTGTAGACGATGTCATGACTGCCAGACTTTTGGGTGCTGAAAAAGTGCTGATTGGCAGACCCTTCCTTTCTGCTCTCTGTAAAGCAGGTATCAGCGGAATGGAAAAAGAGATTGAGCGGATTCTGGATAACGAAGGTTTAAAAAGCCAAAATTAAAAGCCGGAATTAAAAGTTTGAATAAAATGTAAAAATAAAAAAGCATAAAAAAAGGGGTGAATTATGAGTGAAGCAGATTTTCAGAAAAAATACATTCTTGCTTTGGATCAGGGAACAACTTCCTGCCGCAGCGTTATTTTTGACCACGATATAAATAAAATCGCCTGCGAACAGGAAGAGTTTACTCAGATTTATCCCCATCCAGGCTGGGTTGAGCATGACCCGGAGGAACTTTTTGAATGCCAGTTAAGGGTAATAAAAAAGTCTGTGGAATCAGCTCAAAAAAACTCTGGCCTTAAGGTAGAAGAGATTGCCGCAGTGGGAATTACCAATCAGCGGGAAACAGTAGTTCTTTGGGATAAAAAAAGCGGAAAGCCGGTCTACAATGCTATTGTCTGGCAGTGTCGTAGAACTGCTGATATGGCAGAAGAACTTTCCAGAAGTGGAAAAGCCCGCCTGATTCAGGAAAAAACAGGTCTTCTACCTGATGCTTATTTCAGCGGAACAAAAATAAAATGGATTTTAGACAATGTTCCGGGGCTTAGGGCTCGTGCAGAAAAGGGCGAAATCCTTGCGGGAACAATCGACACCTGGCTTATCTGGAAACTTTCCGGTGGAAAAGCCCATGTTACTGACTACACTAATGCCAGCCGTACCATGCTTTTTAATATTCACACACTGGAATGGGATCGGGAACTTTTAGAGCTGCTGGATGTGCCTCTCTGCATTTTGCCTCAGGTAAAGGATTCTTCTTCTGTTTATGCTGTGACCAGCCCTCAGGTTTGTGGTTTTGAAATTCCCCTTGCTTCTGCAATCGGTGATCAGCAGGCAGCTCTTTTTGGACAGGGCTGTTTTAATCCTGGAGAAGCAAAGGTAACCTATGGAACCGGCTGTTTCCTTCTGATGAATACAGGAAAGACTCCCTGTCTTTCAAAACATAAACTTTTAACAACTATCGCTCTTGGAATGAATGGTCAAGTGGAATATGCTCTGGAAGGCAGCGTTTTTATCGGCGGTGCTGTTATAAAGTGGCTTAGGGATGAGCTTAAAATTATCTCTTCTGCCCATGAATGCGATCTTAAAGCTGCCGAAGTTTCTTCTTCGGAAGGTGTTTTTATCGTTCCCGCCTTTACGGGGCTTGGTGCGCCTTACTGGGATGCCTATGCCCGGGGAGCAATTCTTGGACTCACCCGGGGTTCAAACAAGGCTCACATTTGCCGTGCTGCCCTGGATTCAATCGCTTATCAGGTAAAAGACGAAATTGAGTGCATGAAAGACGATTCAAAAATTGAGCTTGGCGCCCTTAAGGTTGACGGCGGCGCCAGCGTGAGCGACATAATGCTTCAGTTTCAGGCAGATATTCTTGGAACAAGGGTTGTCCGACCTCAGAATGTAGAAACAACCGTTACCGGTGCTGCTTTCCTAGCCGGTCTTGCCGTAGGCTTCTGGAAGAGCCGGGATGAAATCTTAGAGCACTGGCAGGTTCAAAAGGAATTCGCTCCATCCATGTGCCAGACAGACTGTAGTAAACTCTACTCCAAATGGAAAAGGGCCGTAGACAGAGTAAGAAGCTGGGAGATGGAAGAGTAGACGGTTTTTCAAGGTACGAACGTCGTGCTTTGGGTGGTTGAGTAAAAAATATCTGCCCAAAGCAGGGAAAGGTTGAAAGCTCTATTCAATTAGCAATTTAATATTATCCACAACTGCATTTATTTCTTCGTCTGAAGCTTCTTCGATAAAATCACAGTTTCTTTGTTTCCAATCGAGATTTTTTATTTGATCGCTAAGAATACATCCATTTATTGAATGGTTTTCTAATACAATTTCAAACGGATAACCTTTTATTTGGCCGGTAATTGGACAGAACAAGGCTAGTCCGATTTTCTGATTGTATTTTTTTTGAGAAATGCAAATTGCGGGACGACGACCTTTCTGCTCGTGACCAGCTTGAGGATCAAAATCAAGCCAGACTAAATCGCCCTTTTTCGGGACATAATTTGATTTTACCATTCTTCATTACCTACAGAGCTTCCTGTTTGAATTTCAGAATGAATGTTTTCTGGAGTAACCATTGCAAGCATTTCATCGAGTGATTTCTTCTGAGGTAAAATAGTAATTTTTCCTTTTTCTGCTATAACTTCGACTTTGCTTCCGTTTTTTACATTGTTGTCTTTTGCCCATATTGAAGGAATTCTAAAGCCGAGACTATTGCCCCATTTCTGAACTACTGCCTGCATAATGAACCTCCGTATATATAGTATATACAATGTAGATTCTTTGTTGTCAAGGGAAAATGAAAAATGAAAAAAGGTGGTCGACTAGATTTAGAGAGAAACCGTTATCGAGACCACCTGAAAAATTCTTATTACAATTTTAGACTTGCTACAAGACCGTATTGATTTGTTATAGGATCTAAAACTGGTGCAAATGATATATCGGTTAAAGCTTTTCCTGAATTTCCGACTTTCAAGGCTTTTCTAAGTCTTTCATTTCTGTTGTTTGCAAAAGTCCATGGTCTTATAAGTGCTGGAATTGCAACTGCCAGAGTAACAAGACTCCCGATTGTGGTAAGTGTAGTTCCTGTCTTCGCGGCTTCTACATCTGCATCTTTTGCTGCATTTTGAGAAACAATCATGCCTGGTATCATTAAGCCCCAGCCAACGAAATCTCCCCAAAATTGTAGAGTTGCAATCGCTTTGTCTCCCTGTCGGAAGGAGCCTGCTCCGAATCCTATCAGAAGATTCAATAAAAACGGACCGATTCCTAGTCGCTCGTTTTCTGAGTAGAATTCCTCTCTCTGTTCAACAGTTAAAAAAGGAGTTAGTTCAGAAATATCCTTTGCATCCTTTTCTGTAAAGTTGCCTGTTCCAATCTGAGAAAAAATGTATTCTGCGTAGCTAAAGGCAACTTCATTTTCTTTTGTTTTTTCAGCAAAGCATGAGGTAGCGGTCAATAATATCGTACAAATAATAGAAATAATCTTTTTCATAATTTACCTCTCATTAAAATTTTACCATTGCAACAAAACCGTAGTCCTTATTAACAGGATCTATCAAAGGAACAAAAGTCATTTTCTCAGTGACTGTGGATATGTTTTCCCTTTTAGAAATTACGGCGCCATTATTATCTACACCAAGAGCTGAGTGAAGTTTTGTTTTGTAGTTATATGAAAAAATAATTGGTGAAATTATTCCTGGCAGAGTACTGAAACATGCAAAGCCTGCAAGGACGGCCGGTGTTGGAGCTCCACCATTAATAGCAATGCTCGTTCCTATCAATCCGCATCCAGTAGTAACGAGGAGTCCGACTATATCACCTTGCACAATAGAACCAAAATATCCGAGAGTTAGAAAATTTGCAACTGCTGCTCCAGCTGGATGTAAAATATTCTTCTGGCATATATATTCCCTTTGAAAATTCGTCAATGGAACTGTTAATTCGTCAAACTCTTTTTTATGGAAAATTACTTTGTTTTTCTTTTTTGCAAAGCTTTTTGCTTCGGAAAATGCTTTTAGTTCCGCTTTTTCATCTTCTGTAAAGTTTGCTCCTTGGACAACCTGCTGTACTTCAATTCCATCGAAAACTTCATTGTCAGATAAAAGATATTCCGCATAAAGATATTCTTTATTTTTATTTGAAAGATTACCAAGAACAGCCTGAACTCTTTCATCATCAAAGCTGATTTTGTCTTTGAACATTCTATGCAGATAATCGATTGTAATTTTTTCTACCGTTGATGCGGAGCTTTGAGAATAAATTAAATTTCCCAATAACAGAACCATTAGACCGATAAAATAAAGTTTTTTTAAACGTGATTTCATGGATGCCTCCTCTTGAAGAGTTAATTCCTTATAGTAATTTATAAGAAGTTTTTGTACAAAAAGATATAAAAAGTTATCTTTAAGACGTTTTAATTGTCATCTAAAAGACACTAATTGTCAAATATTAAATTAATCCTTCTTTTAAATGGTACTAATTTTTTAGAGTTTCGATAAATTTTTAATATGTCAACAAGAGAAGTGTTCAGACAGAATTTGAAATATTACAGAAAGTTAAAGGGATTTACACAGGAATCTCTATCGGAAAAAATAGGTCTGAATCCCAAATATATTACTAATATCGAAGCGCAAGGCAAGTTTCCATCTGCGGAAACTATAGATGCAATAGCAGAGGCTCTGGATTTACCTGTCTCGGATTTATTTTCAGAACAA
This sequence comes from Treponema sp., assembly GCA_024693915.1. Classification (GTDB taxonomy): domain Bacteria; phylum Spirochaetota; class Spirochaetia; order Treponematales; family Treponemataceae; genus Treponema_D. The sequence goes on along the minus strand of JAILKG010000157.1, from coordinate 9,147 downwards.
GGATGTCCTAAAAATGCTCTCTTATTTGATTCTGAAAAGTTTAAGGAAGATTTGATTAATCGTATTTCTAATGAATTACGTGAAGAAGTTGAGCGTTGTTTAGAAAAATTATAAAATATTTCGATTCTTACTTTTTTAGACTATTTCTTATTCCGTTTATATTTCTATCAGTTTCTCAGCATTCTCTATTCATCCTCCCAAGAACTATAATCCTGCGTGTTATTCTTTTGGCTGTGCCAGGTGGAGCTTTTTTCTTGGAGCATTTCGGCGTCTTCGCGGCCTTGGAAGGTGTTCCAATTGCGGAAGCGCGGGTCGATTTTAATCGAGGAGTTTTTGTTCTTTTCGTGAAGGTCTTCTAATCCGTTTGCCATTTTACAACCTCGCAATTCTCATTAGGTCGATGTGAACCGGGTTCAGTGAGCCGTGCTGTGTGCGGCACCAATCGTCAGTGTAAAGTTTAATTTTATGAGCGCCTTTTTCAAGGTGGATAACTGTCGGGGCGGTGAAGTTCCATGAAGCCCAGGAGCCCTGCTGTGGGAAGGCGAGTCGGCGCAAGAGTTCTCCGTCTTTTGCGACAGCGAGCACGGCGCATTTTTCGCCCGTGTTTATAGGGCCGTGACCATTCTTAAATCTGAAGTCGATAGCGTAGTCGCCCTCTTTTTTGACGTTCACAGTAAATTCGATGTATTCGCCCTCGTTTTTGCCGAAATCTTTTACGAATGAAGAGCAGTTCGCTTCGGTTTTTGAAAGGTCTTCCGAGATTTTTGCACCTGAAGCCACATCCCCGTCCGCGTTTCCTCGTCCTGCACCCTTTCCGTTCTCATCTTCATCGAAGGAATAGCTTCTTTCCTTTTCAACCTTGCCGCCGTTCATTTCAGCTTTTTCAGCTTCGTAAAACTGCGTGTTTTTCGTATTTTCGACTCTTGCATATTTTGAAGGGAAGAGCGGAACGTTTTCAGCTGTTTTTTCTAAAAGCGCAAAAGCGTTTACGAGAGTAATTTTGTCGCCCGCTTTCAGGCTGATTTCGTTTTCCGAAGTGGTTTTCGACTTTCCGTTTACGGCGATTTTCCAGCCGCCCTTGTTCTTCGGCTTAAAGCTGATTTCAGTCTTTTTTGTGTCAGCGTCTACTCTCACGTTCGGAATTGCTGGCGTTACGATTCTCGCGTCAAACCAAGGCTCAATCTGCTTTTCTGGGGCGAAAGAATCGATGTATTTTTGAGATTTTTCAAGTTCAATCTGAACTACGTAATTTTTCTGCCCGTGCGAGCCGCCATATGGAATAATATAATCCGTCGGAACTTCGTTTCCGTTTAGCAAATAGCGTTTTACAGTGTCGCCGCTTCCTTTCACTTCGATTGAAAGCTTCCCGCCCGCAAATTCTAGGTCCTTGAGCGAAAGACTTGTAAGCGAAAGATTTGAAAGTTCGAAATTGAACGGCTTTATAGCGATTCCTTTCTCTGTAAAACTGATTCCAAAGAGGATCCGATAGATGTACGAAAGAAAACCTGCGTCCGACCAGAGCTGCCTGTCAGAGTTTATCTGCGTGTCCGGCGTGAAATTCGAAGCGACGTAATTTTCTTTGAAAGTGCCGAACTTTTTTGCGGCTTCAATCATCGTGGAAAATTCTTTTTTGGCGTTGAATGCGTCGCCCGCTTTTTTACAGGCAAGCCCGCGGTAGCCCTGAACGAAAGGCCAAACTCCGTCGTTGTGATAAGGCGGAATGCCCGCAAGCTGTGGAGCGACAACGCTGAGCCCGTGTTCCTGAGGTTTTACGGCTCCGAGCACGTTTCTAAAGCTTTCCTCAGGCGCGACTCCCAAAATTACGCCGAGCGATTCGCCCAAAGTTTCATAGCCCTGGTATTTGTACGTGTGAATGTCGTTCAGCAAGAGAGCGGCGAAGTATTCTTTTTCAGGAATCCAGAAGTTTTTCATAATCGCTTCTTTTAGTGAAGCGGCTCTGTTTTCCCAGATTTCAGTTTCATCGCTAGCGTTTCCGATTCTTTTTGAAAGAAGGGCGGCTTTCTGAAGGGCTGAATAGTACATCATGTTCGTTCCGAGCGCGAAGCTGTCGGCGATGTATTCGTTCGTTGCCCAGCGAGGGTAGGTCTGCTCGCGCCAGTCCAAAAAGCTCGATTCGCCCCGGAAAAGCCCCGTAGTTTTATCGAAGTTTACGTTGTAGTCTTTTTCGAGAGTGATTTTCGCCACTTTGTAGACTTTTTTTGAATAATCTTCTGACTGTTTTACAAGTGAATAATCGTATGCGGCCGTAATCCAAGTGATTCTATCCGTGCTCACAGGGTAGCTTCCGCCGCTTCCTGTGTCCTGAAGAACGCTGTCGTTTTCAATTCTGCTGTCTAGGGATTTTTCTACGACTGAAGGGAACAAAAACGAAAGGCTCAAGTCAATTGCGTAGGACATATCGCGCGTCCAAGCTGTAGGCCATTGTGCGCCGGCACAAAAAGTTCCGTCTGAACGAATGTTCTTCTGAACTTCAGTTTGTGCGAGAGTTACGAGATTGTCGATTTCAGCGTTTCCGGTTTTTACAGTTGGATGGGAAAATAGCATTGAACCTAAAATGATTTCACCAAGTATTACAGTTGTTTTCTTCATACGAAATATTTTAGGCTTCTGACCAAATATTGGCAAGATAAAAAAAGGCTGTCCGCCCATTGAAGCGAACAGCCTTGTGATTATGCGAGTTTTTTCACCCGAACAAGTTTTATTAGAATTTAGCCCGTCTCTGACGAACTTTTTCGATATCTTCGCAGAAGAGTTCTCGGAGGTCGTTCAAACCAAGTGCCATAAGAGCCATTCGGTCAATACCGATACCCCATGCAAGAACTGGACAATCAATGCCCATAGCTTTTGTAACTTCCGGTCTGAAAATACCAGAACCGCCAAGCTCGAACCAGCCTAAAACAGGGTGTTTGATGTGAACTTCGATTGAAGGTTCTGTGAAAGGGAAGTAGCCAGGAACATATTTTACTTCTGTTGCACCTGCGATTTCCTTTGCGAACATTTCAAGGAAGCCTAAAAGTGTCTTAAGGTTTACATCGTCACCAAGAACGATACCTTCCGTCTGGTAGAAGTCGCTCAGGTGAGTTGCGTCTACCTTGTCGTAGCGGAAACAGCGGGCAATACCGAAGTATTTTCCAGGAATTTCAGCCTTGTGAAGCTGGTGGGCAGAAAGAACTGTTCCCTGGCTTCTCAAAATAAGACGGCGGGTAAATTCGTGGTCGAATTCGTAGTTCCAGCCGCGGCTTCCTGTGTTTCCTCCGTTTTTATGTACGTTTGCAATGTTTGTAAGATATGGTTCTTCAATTGATTTTGCGTGTGTCGGATTCTTGATGCGGTATACATCGTGAATATCGCGGGCAGCGTGGAACTGAGGCATAAAGAGGGCGTCTCCGTTCCAGAATTCTGTTTCTACAAGAGGACCGTCAAATTCTTGGAAACCAAGTGAACAGAGCTTGTCTTTTACAGATTCAAGGAACTGAACATATGGATTTGTGCGTCCAGGAATGATTCGTGCAGGCGGAATGGCAATATTGTAACCGCGGAATGTTCCGTTTTTCCAGTCGCCGCTTGCCAGCATTTTTGGTGTAACTTCACCGATTTCGTTTCCGGTAACACCTGCTTTTTTAAGTGCGTCTACAACCTGTTTTGCATCGGCAACGATTTTATGAATTACGGTTTCCCTTTCAATCATTTTGAATGGAGCATCTGCAGCACCGCGTTTTTTTGCCAGCGTTGCAATTACTTCCTGTTCTTCTTTAGAAAGGTTTGCGTTGTCTAAGAGTCCGTTTTCAGCTTTGCAGCCTTTTTTCAAAAGTTCGCTTGTTACTGCAATTCTGGAAGGAAGGGCTGCACCTGTATATTCAACCTTCTTTTCGGCGTTCATTTTGAAAACGCCTTCTTTTACAAGGGGACCGTATGCTGAACCGATTTCTTTCTGTTCAACATTGATTCCTGCTGCAATTTCTGGAAGAGTTTTTGCGCCGTTTTCTTTTACATAAGCGATGGCTCGTTCTTCGATTGTTCCATTTTCAGAAAGTGCACGGCCCATTTCTGTAATTTCATAATAGGTGTGAGCCTTTCTTCCAACTTCTTTAAGAAGATTTTTTCCGGAAAGCCAGCTGAAAGCCTGGTTTGCGTGGCCTTCCTTGTAATTAAGTTCGTTAATAAGTTTTTCCGACGTGAGCTCGTCTTTGTCGGAATACTTGAGAAGCACCTTCACCTCAAGCGGGTGAAGGTTTTTGATGATGTTTGAAATATCCATTTTTTATTAAAACCTGCTGAAAGACTAGCGTGTGAATTTTACATGGGAAATATACTGTGCCCATCTGATTCCACGGTTGTCTTTATAATATTTTTCTCTATCTCTTTCCATGTATTTGTAGTGATAATACTTGTTCTCTTTTGTAAAATCTTCAAGACAACCCATGATTGCGTTCATAGCGTTTCCTGGTTCGTAAAGATTGTACATACAAGTGTAGGTAATTCTCACTTCATCTACCATCGGAGTATATTCGATTACAACTTTTCCAGTTTTGTCTTCTGGCATCAAATGCTGATCAGATGGAGTGATAACCTTTTTGGTAAGGTCCACTTTGATCTCTTCATCAGGCAGTGCAGAAGCGGTTGACTGTGCAAAGACAGAACCTGCAAGCAGGAAAAGGGATGCGAAAATTGCGAAAGTTTTTTTCATAAGTCCTCCACCCTAAAAAACAGATAAATAGTTTTTTGGTGCTAAAATTGAGTGTACTTAACTATTTTATCTGTTTCTAGGAAAAAATCAAGTTCTACAATATATTGACCGGCTTTTAAACCGATTTTTGGCGTGTTTCTGATGATAACTTTACCATCAATTTCCTTGGGCTTATTTTTTAATATTTCCCTGTAATAGGAGCGCAGTGCCTCTTTTAGAGCATCTTCTGCTGCGTCCTGAATTCCCTTAAAGCCATCTCTGCTTTTGCCATAACCTTTTCCGTGGGCTTTTTTGGAGGTGATGGCAGACCAGGCTTTTAAATTCCATATCATCTGGGGAGTGCGGGTAAATTCCACCCAGCAGTAAAGAAGGTTGTCCTGAATCCAGGGTTTTGCATAGGTGATTTTTCCGTCAGAGGGTTTTATGGTGTTTATGGGAGTTACTTCAAAGTATTCCTGAACGCCCCGGCTTTTATCGTAAGGAACATAGCAGAAAGTCCAGCCGTAAACCATTCCGTTCAAAAGATAGGGACCTGTCTGGTGCAGACGGGAAATGGCAAAGGCGTAATTTTCGTCCATCTGGTCATTTTTGCCCTTTGCTTGAGAAGTTTCTGTTTGAGTGCCTGATGTTTGGGAAGTGCCGGCTTCAGAATTATCTTTCTGAGAAGTTTCTGCCATTTCTGTATTATTTTCTGTGGCCAGTTCGCTCAAACCTGGTTCTGCATCGATTTCTGCCCAGAGAGGAAGGTGAATTCTTTCCGTAAAGTCTACATTCTGAGAAAAGACTGGCAGTGCGCAGACAGCGGACAGGAGGAATGCTATGAAAATGTTTTTAGAGGTTATTCGTTTTTTGGTTTTGAATATGCGTCTTTCCATACTCTAAAAGGGTTTACTCCAATCCTTATGATAAAATACAGGTACGAAACAAGAAAGCCAAAAAGATGGGTAAAATGTGCTACGTTCGACCTGAATCCAAAAAATTGACTGAAAAGCTCAACTGCTGCGTATACTAATATAAGTATCGGAGAGGGAATTGGTAACAAACCCCAGATATAAATATTTGCTTTTGGAAAAACAACTGCAAATGCAAATAGAATTGTAAAGAGGGCTCCGCTTGCCCCAATCAAAACAGCTGAATATGTTCCTGTTAGAATGTAGGAAAGGAGAGAAAAGAGACCGCTGAAAAGTCCCCCTGCAAAATATAAAAGAAGAAATTCCCGGCTCCCTATGGCCTTTTCAAGGCTGAGACCAAAGAAGAAGAGGCCCAGCATGTTGGAAATCAGGTGCATGAGACTTCCGTGAATGAACATGTAGGTAAAAGGCTGCCAGAGCATTTTGTACTGAAGGAAAAGGGAGGGGCAAAGTCCAAGATAGACCTTTAGCCGTGGAAAGTTTGAAGTTAAAAGAAAAAAGATGGCATTTATAATAATTAAATACAAACTTGCCCTGTAGAATTTGTAAGTGAATCGGCGTCGGATTAGAGATGTCTTCATATTTTAGTCTAAGTCGTCTTCGTTTACGCTGACAAGGCTTGGAGGTGCATAAGTAACACGGTTTCTTCCGTTGTGTTTTGACATGTAAAGACCCTGGTCAGCCTGATTTACCAGGAGTTTTGGATTTGTTACAGGATTTGTTACAGCATCAAAAACGGCAACTCCGCTGGAAATTGTAACGTGAAGGTGCTGTTCGTTAAACTCAAAATCGTGGCTTTCGATTGTACTGCGGATTCGTTCAGCGATAGTAACGGCTACATCTTTTGCCGTGTCGTTCAGGAGGACTGTAAATTCTTCTCCACCGTAACGGCTGGCAAGGTCGTCTTCCCTTAAATTTCCTTTGATTAAGGCAGCAACTTCTTTAAGAACGTAGTCACCGCATTCGTGGCCGTATGTGTCGTTAAAGTGCTTGAAAAAGTCGATATCAAACATGATTACAGAAAGCGGCAGTTTCTGAGTCATGGCAATATCAAGTTTTTCTGTAAGAACGTTAAAGAAGAAATACTTGAGCTTTAACTGGGTCATCATATCGGTGGATGAGCGCTCAAGAAGGATTGCGTTGCTGATTGCAATAGAAGAAAGGGAACCGATTGCAAAAACCAGGTCTTTTTCGTAATCAGAGTAGTCCGGGCCGGAGTCAGCGTCTACCATAAAGCGTTCGCACAGGTATAGAAGACCATTCATGTGGTTTTTCTGAATAAGTGGAACGATTAATGTTGGTTCCAGAGTCATTAAAATATCGATGGAAGGACTGTCCGGGCATTTTTGCCTGATAAAGTCCAGAGTTACCGGTTTTTTTGCAGTGGTAAGAACATTGATTAATGGGTCTGAAACAGAAATCTGATAGTTCAGATTTTCGATTGGGTTCATTATGTTCTGCTGGGTTTCAAGAACAAGATAGTCGGAGTTAATGTAGTCAAGGACGAAGATTCCTGCGTTTGCAACATGAAGCTGAGCCATACATGAAAAAACGATGGATTCAAGGAGAGTAGAAGTCTCCAGAGTTGAGTTAAATGATTTTGAGATATCAAGAAGTTGCTCCAGATCGTAGATACGTCTTTCGTACTGTGCAATCAACTCTTGATTGGCACTTCTCCGTTTTGCCATCCTATATTTTTAACTCCTTATTTTTAAAACCGCGCTAGCGGCAAGCCCGACTAAGATCAACTACACACTATTGCCCGTTAATTATAGCATAGTTCTTCATAATTTTAAAGAAATTTTCCCAGTTAGGATACTGCTGCTCAAGTTGATTTGTATTATCCCTGTTTCTGGACGACATCATCAAGACTTTAAGGTTAGTAATAATCTCGCTGGTAGGTTTTTTTGCATCGTTGATTAAATCACCCAGATGTTTATATAGTCGGTTAAGTGCATTTGTTTCTTTAGCGACTATTTTGCTGGCTTCAGTGTTTATTTCGTTTACAGCCTGATCCAGCTTTTTGAAAAAGTCTGTATCATTTTTTCCGTCACGGATATAGCCGTCCAGAATGGCAATGGAATAGCGGTTTCCGTTATTAAAAAGGGCTTCAAAATCAGAAATAGCCTGAGATGATTCCATAGCAGCGTAAACATCGTTGGAGAATTCAGTTTTATATGCCGGATTGTTAAAAAAACCTTCAATTACAATGTCATTCAAAAGAGAGCGGATAGGTTCTGTGAAATACAGCGTAAGGAAGGTTTTTAGTATTTCCATTGGCATAATCCAGAGGAAGGAGGACTGTCCGTTCTGAATGAGTTTTTTGTTAAATGTGTCGGTGTAGCCGTTTAATTCAAGCATTGGTGTGGAACCAAAAAGTTGAGAAAGCTCTGTGCGGATGTTTTCATCCTTCATTTCTGTTTTAATTCTGAGTTCGTCAGCTTTAAAGCGGGACTGCATCATCTGTTCAAAATTGTGACAGGCTGATTCCTTGTATGAAACGATTTTTGGTTCGTAGTTTATGTCCTGCTTTGTGTAGCGGATAATCTGTTTGATTTTTTCCGGGGTGAGCACATTGTTCAGAATGTAGGCAATTCCCTTTACATTTTTGAAAAGCTCTTCTGTATCAGCTTTTGTTGAGTTTCCTCCGCTTTTAAGTTGTTCCAGGGCTGCAATGGCATTCAGCATTGAATTGTTAAGTGTAAGTCCTGAAACCTGGTAATAAAGATCTTCCAGGGCAGAGGTCAGTCTTTCACCGAAAATTTCCTGGTAGGAAGGCTGGTAGTTGTTGTCGGCAGCAATAAAGTTTGGGTCAAAAACCTGAATTATAGTTACAAAATTGAACTTACATAAATCAGATAGCTGGTGGAGAGCAATAAGATTTTTGTCGATTTTGCGGAAATTTTCCCCAGCCAGAGAATGAAGCAGTTTGTCCAGGATTCTTCTCTGACGGTCAAAAATCTGATGAGTGGTCATGCTGGATGTGTTCAGTTCTTCGATTCTACCGGCGTAGGAAAGTTTTTCCAGTTCCTTCTGTTCTTCATTTTTGTAGCCAGTGATTACCAGCTGAGCTTCAAAGCGGTGGGCCTTTTGAGCGTCAGGGCTGCCGATTGTTGCAGAAAAAAGGTTGTGAAGGGGTTTTGTGTTTATGTATAAAAGACGGATTGCTTCTGCAAAATTTGGCTGAAGGTTACCGTTTAAGAAAATCTGAGGTTGAAAACTTTTTATTTCTGATTCCAGTTTTTTTAACTGAATTTTTTTCTGAACTTCAGGCGAGTTCCGATTAAAAATTGATTCAAAAAAATCAGTTATTGCCTGTATGATACTCATAATAGTAATTTTAATCGGAAATTACAAAATAATCTAGGGTAAATAACAGGGCAAACGCATTATGAATTCTATACATAAAAAAAATTGGAATGGGGAAGCATGCCGCGGACAAAAAAGACTCTGTTTGTGGTTGCCGCGAAAGCGGCATACAATAGTTCCTCAGCCACAAACAGCGTCTAGCGCATTAATGCGCGTTTT
>JAILKG010000176.1 GCA_024693915.1 Treponema sp. | reverse complement strand
GGTAAGCAATTCCGTGTCCTACAGCAACAATTGCTTCAAGTTCATCACCGTTTACAGTTGCTTTTGCTGCAGAAAAGGCTGGTGTTGAGGTAAGGCTTCCTGAAAGAAGACCAACAAGCATTGCTCCTGCTTCTTCCAGGTTGCGTCCAAATACTTTTACGTCAAGAAGAATACAGCCTGCACAGGTAAGTCCACCAACAAGAATGATAATAAGACCAAGAAGAATATATGATTTGAAGTTTTTCTTTAGATCTCCAAAGAAACTTGGACCTGCAATAAAGCCAACGGAAGTAACAAAAAGAATTAATCCAAGATTTTCGATAATTTTAAGAGCGTTTACAATGTAACTTTTGTCGCCAATCATCAGCTGCTTTGCAAGGCCGCCTGTGATAACTCCGCTTTTATCAATTCCATAGAAAAAAGCACCGAACAAGAGGGCAACGATAAAAACGCCTGCTGTTCCCAAAGAAACACCTTTAATGGTGATTCTACCCAGAAGATAGCCCAATGCAGCTATCGAAAAAACACAGAAAGACAAAAATGTAATTGCCTTGATGGAAAGGATTCCTCCTAAAAGAACCATTTGAAATACCTCGATTTCTTAAAAAAGAATGTTAAAAAGTGCAATCATTATACCTTTCTTAAAATATCCGTGTCAATCTGCTATGAAATGTGTATGAATTATGTTTTAAAAGGTATAAAGGACAAAAAAAAGACGGTTCAAAAAGAACCGTCTGAAAGAATTATAAATGAAACTTATTTTACAGCCTCAAAAATAATATTTAAAAGGAATATTCCTGCAAGAATCCATGTGATAATAGGAATTTCTTTAATTTTCTTGCCTGCGCATTTTGCAATTACGTAAGCAATGATTCCCCATGCAATACCCTTACTGATTGAGTAAGAGAAAGGCATTACCATGATTGTAATGAAAGCAGGAACTCCTTCTGTAGGATCGTCAAATTTGATGTCTACAACGCTCTTCATCATAAGATAACCTACAAAAATCAGAGCAGGTGCAGTTGCTGCACTTGGAATAAGGGCAAACATAGGACTTAAGAAGAGAGATACAAGGAAGAATGCTGCAGTTACTACTGATGCAAGACCTGTCCGTGCTCCTGCTGCAACACCGCTTGATGATTCAACAAAGCTGGTTACAGTTGAAGTTCCAAGACAAGCTCCAGCTACTGTACCAATAGCATCTGCCATAAGAGCGCCTTTTGCATTCTGGATATTTCCGTTTTCATCTCTAAGATTAGCCTGTTCTGCAACACCAAGAAGAGTTCCGATTGTGTCAAAAAGGTCTGTAAAAAGGAAGGTAAAGAAAATTACAAAGAATTTTCCAAGAACTGCCAGAGAGAAAGAGCCTGTTTCTGCGTTAATGAAAATTCCCTTAAAATCAAAAGCAAAGAAATGAGGTGCTTCTGGAACTGAAATTGGTTTCCAGTTTTCAGGAATTTTTGTAACTCCAAAAGGAATACCTATAATAGTTGTAATTACGATACCAATGAGAATTGCTCCAGGTACATTAAGTCCATAGAGAACAATTGTAATAATCAAGCCAAGAATTGCAACGATTGCGGCGCTATGGGCAAGATCAAAGTTTACAAAACCAATGAGGGTTCCTGTATCAGTTGAAACGATACCGGCATTATTTAGACCGATAATGGTAATAAAAAGACCGATACCAACGGCAACAGCTTTTTTAAGACCTTCTGGAATTGAACGGATGATTGCTTCCCGTACACCAAAAAGAGAAAGGATGATGAAGAGAATACCTTCGATAAGAACAGCGGTAAGGGCAAGCTGCCAGCTGCAGCCCATTCCCTGAACAACAGTGAATGTAAAGAAGGCATTTAAGCCAAGACCAGGAGCAAGAGCAACAGGAAGATTTGCAAGAAATGCCATGATAAGTGTAGCGATAGCTGCTGAAATGGCAGTTGCTGTAAATACTGAACCCCAGTTCATTCCTGATACGGAAAGGATGTTAGGGTTTACTGCAAGGATATAAGCCATTGCAAGAAAGGTTGTGATACCGCCGATTACTTCACGGCTTACAGTAGTCTGCCTTTCTTCAAGCTTAAAAAATTTGTCCATAAAAACCTCCAAGACAATTTTTTAATTTGGTGCTAAAAAAGAATAAAACTCTTTTAGCACCAGTAAATAACCAATTTTATTTATCCCAAAAGATAAAAAGGGCAGCTTATTTACCCTGTGGATAAGCCATTGCTTCCGGTTTGAAAACTTCGTCAAATTTTTCTGCTGTAAGGAATCCAAGTCCTACGCAGGCATCTTTAAGGGAGATGTTTTCATCAAATGCCTTGTGAGCAGTTTTTGCAGCGTTTTCATAACCGATATAAGGGTTCAATGCAGTAACCAGCATGAGAGAGTTGTAAAGGTTGTGGTGCATTTTTTCTTTGTTTGCCTTGATTCCTACAGCGCAGTTTTTGTTGAAAGAAAGCATTGCTTCTGCAAGAAGGCGGGCAGACTGAATGAAGTTGTATGCGATTACAGGCATGAATACGTTCAGTTCAAAGTTACCCTGGCTAGCGGCAAAAGCAATTGCAGCATCGTTACCCATTACCTGAACGGCAACCATTGTAACGGCTTCACACTGAGTTGGGTTTACTTTTCCAGGCATAATTGAAGAACCAGGTTCGTTTTCAGGAATGTGGATTTCTCCAAGACCATCACGAGGTCCGGAAGCAAGCCAGCGAACGTCGTTTGCAATTTTCATCATATCAGCGGCAAGAGCCTTGATTGCTCCGTGTGCGAATACAAGTTCGTCCTTGCTTGTAAGGGCGTGGAATTTGTTTGGAGCGGTGATGAAATCTTTTCCTGTGAGTTTTGAAACGCATTCTGCAACTTTTGAATCGAAGCCTTTTGGTGCGTTAAGACCGGTTCCAACAGCAGTTCCACCAAGGGCAAGCTGCTTTAAATATGGAAGGGAAGAGCAGAGCATTTCTCTGTCACGCTCTAGGGAAGTTCTCCATCCTGAAATTTCCTGATCAAAGCTGATAGGTACAGCGTCCTGAAGGTGGGTTCGGCCTGATTTTACGATTCCTTCGTTTTCTTTTTCAAGGCGCTTGAAAGTTTCTACAAGTGTATCGATTGCAGGAAGAAGTTTGTCTTCAATTACGCATACTGCAGAAATGTGAAGGGCTGTAGGGAATGTATCGTTTGAAGACTGACTCATATTGATGTCGTCATTTGGATGGCAGAGTTTTTTACCTGCAATTTCGTTTGCTCTGTTTGCAATAACTTCGTTTGCATTCATGTTGCTCTGTGTTCCGGAACCGGTCTGCCATACAACAAGAGGGAAGTGATCGTTGAGACTGCCTGAAATTACTTCGTCACAAGCCTGACTGATTGCCTTTAATTTTTCATCAGTCATTTTTTCTGATTTTAAGGCATTGTTTGCCATTGCAGCGGCTTTTTTAAGATAGCCGAATGCTTTTGTGATTTCACGAGGCATTGTTTCAAGACCTACACCGATTTCGAAGTTTTCGTGGCTTCTTTCAGTCTGAGCTCCCCAGTATTTGTCTGCAGGAACCCTTACTTCACCCATTGAGTCATGTTCAATTTTGTATTCCATATATTATTCCTTATAAAAAAGAATTGCCGGGCTTTTCCTTAAAAAGGCATTACCCGACAATATTATTTGTGAATTAATTTCCGGTTCTTGTCCGGATTTTTTTAGAAGTTAATCTGTTTGATTACGTCTTTCAGGCAGTCAGCGCTGTGTTTGAGTGAAGCCATTTCTGCATCTGTCAAAGGAGCTACCAGCTTGCTCATCAATCCGTCTGAAGAAACAACAGAAGGAATAGAAAGACAAACATCACTGATTCCGTATTCGCCTGTGAGCAGAGAAGAAAGGGTAAGGAGAGTTCCTGTCTTAAAGCTGAGAGCTTCACAGAGGGTGGCTGTTGTTACACCAATAGCATAGTTGGTGCATTTTTTTGCAGCGATGATAATTCCGCCAGATTTTCTTACATAGTCTTCAACATCATCTTTGTTGAACTGTGGAAGCTTGCCGTTTTCGTAACTTGCTGCATAGCGGTCAACAGGAATTGAACCAACGTTTGCAAGTGACCAAGGAATGAATGAAGAATCTCCATGTTCACCAAAAACATAGCCGTGTACATTTTCCTGTCCGATTGAGTAAGTTTCAGCAATTCTTGCACGGAAACGTGCTGTGTCAAGCATAGTTCCTGTTCCAAGAATGTGGTTTGCAGGAATTCCAGAAGTTTTTACAAACTGGTATGTCAAAATATCTACAGGGTTTGCAACGATAACGTAAAGAGCGTTTGGTGCAACCTTTGTAATCTGAGGAATGATAGATTTTGTAATATCTACATTGGTCTGGGCAAGTTCCAGGCGAGACTGACCAGGTTTTCTTGCAACTCCAGAAGTAAGAACAACGATATCAGAGTCTTTTGCGTCTTCATAATCTCCTTCATGAATGGAAACCGGTCCGATGAAAGGTGTTCCCTGTCTGATATCCATAGCTTCTCCCATTGCTCTGTCTTTTGCAATGTCGATAAGAACAATTTCAGAAGCAAGCTGTTTTAAAGTAAGCGCAAAGGCAATTGTTGAACCAACCTGACCTGCGCCAATAATTGTAATTTTTTTAGCCATAAAGGTGTCTCCTTAAAATCCTACCATGAATAAATACGTTCTTTTAAAAAACGCTTAAAAATCCATTATTGTTATTATACTTTATTTCTCTTCTTTTTTAAACACTTATTTATATAATTTTATTTTTTATTTTACATTTCAATGGACTTTGTGAATTTCTTCATACAGCTTAAGGGCTATTTCTGAAAGTTTTTCTTCTGTGTTTTCTTCCGGATCGTCCAGAACAGTTTCCATTAGACTTTTTAAAATTATTCCCATATCTTTTCCGCTGGGAATACCTAAAGCTTTTAGTTTTTCACCGTTAATTTTCAAATCTTTTATGGTAAGGGCATCATTGTTTTCTCTTAGTTTTTCAATTCTGTCCATAAGTTCT
>JAILKG010000174.1 GCA_024693915.1 Treponema sp. | reverse complement strand
GAGATGGGGGGAATTGACCCGCCTTCAGTCGCCTACTTCCTGTATGCTCCTTCAGGCCATCTTCGCTCGCTTCCGCCGCCATCCGTGGCGGCTCTTCCTCGCACCTGCTCGGCGCTCGCTTCGCGGGGTTCAATTCCTTCGATTAATATTTAATTTATTGTTAAAAAATTAAGACTCTTGATTACCAAGAGTCTTTTTTGGAGATGGGGGGAATTGAACCCCCGTCCGGGTGCGTAAACCAGATACGTCTACAAGTTTAGTTATGCGAGGTATTTGTCGGGAAAAGGTAGCAGCATAACAAGCGTCTCTTCCGTATTCTGACTAAATGTCATGCAGTGCGGCCAGACGCGCATTGCATCGAGTCCCTGTTGGCGTCAGAAGTCTCTGGAGTTAGGAACAGCACCCCAAAGCTTCCGTGCACTGCTTACGCAGCGAGTGCAAACTGTTCTTCAGAAGAATATTCTTCTTCTTTTTTGTTGAAGATTGCAGTTATTTTTTTTGTCAGCTTAAGGCGCCTTCACACCTACCTGCAGTAAATGCTTTCCCGCATCCGTCGAAACCGGTGCACCCCCGTGGATTTTCTACAATGTAATATAACGACGAATTCCTCCATCGTCAAGTTTTTCCCCTGATTTTTACAAAATATTTCCCCTAAACAAAAATTTTTATTTTCCGAAAATTTATATAAGAAATCGATGGAGGCACAAAAATATGATTCGAGGCTGGTATACAGGGGCGTCAGGAATGAATGCCCAGCAGAACAGACTGGATGCAATTTCAAACAATCTTGCAAATGTAGATACAGCAGGCTACAAGCGGGATATCACTGTTTCTAAAAACTTTTCAGAACTGCTTTTAAGAAGAACAAATTTTGATGGCGTATATCAGACTCCCTTTGGTTCTGCTGATGTGGCTCCGGTAATCGGTAAACTGGGCCTGGGTGTAGAAACAAACGAAAACTACACTGATTTTTCTCAAGGGTCCTTTAAGCAGACAGACAGAAATACAGATGTTGCCTTTGGCGGAAAGGGCTTTTTTGTTGTTGAAACTCCAACAGGCGAGCGCTACACAAGAGACGGAAGCTTTTATATTGGAAAAGAAGGAATTCTTGAAACAAGAGACGGATTTCCGGTTCTGGGTGAAAACGGCTATATCCGGGTTAAAAACGATAAATTTACTGTAAACCAGGACGGAATGGTTACCGGCCAGAAGGATGGTGAAGTAATCGACCGCTTTAAGGTTGTTCGCTTTGATAACGAGCGCTACCTTAAAAAGATGGGAAAGAACCTTTATTCTGCAAATGACATTTCAGGTCAGGCTCACATTGCAGAAGGAAAAGAAAGACCCCGCTTTATTCAGGGGTATATGGAAACTTCAAATGTTAATGTAGTGAACGAAATGGTTCAGATGATTGAAGTAAACCGTGCTTATGAAGCAAACCAGAAGACGGTTTCCAGTGAGGACAGCATGATGGGAACCTTGTGGACAAAAACTGCTGTATATAACGGCCGCTAAATGCGGGTTTTAGGGCAGAGCAGCCTGGCTGCGGAGCCCTAGGCGAGGGGGTAGGCCGCAACGAAGTGCGGCCGAGGGGCAGGCGCCCCTTTAGATGAAAATAATTTGGAGTAATATATGGTAAGAAGTTTGTGGACAGCAGCAACAGGAATGAACGGACAGCAGTCTCAGATTGATGCAATTTCAAACAACCTTTCAAATGTAAATACAACCGGCTACAAGCAGCAGAGAGTTGAATTTGAAGATTTGATTTATCAGAACATCAAGCTTGCGGGAACTCCTGCAACTGAAGACACTGTAACTCCTGTGGGAATTCAGCAGGGAAGCGGTGTTCGCGTTGCGGCAACCCAGCGAATTATGAGTCAGGGTTCTTTGCAGAATACTGGCGTGGACACTGATGTTGCAATCGTTGGCGAAGGATTTTTTAGGGTTCAGAAGTATGACGGAAGTTATGCTTATACCCGCGACGGTTCTTTGAAGGTGGACTCAAACGGCCAGCTTGTTACTTCAAACGGAAACAGAATTTTACCTGAAATCATTTTGCCGGAAGGTTACGATGTTTCTACAATGACCATTACTCAGACTGGTAAGGTTTCTGTAAAGGTTTACGGTGGAAACGAACCTGTGGAAGTTGGTCAGCTGGAACTTTTCCGCTTTCCAAACGCTGTAGGTCTTTCTGCTGATGGAGACAACATGTTCGTGCAGACAGCGGCTTCCGGAAAGGCTTTT
Source organism: Treponema sp. (assembly GCA_024693915.1). Classification (GTDB taxonomy): domain Bacteria; phylum Spirochaetota; class Spirochaetia; order Treponematales; family Treponemataceae; genus Treponema_D. Next base: position 980 of record JAILKG010000174.1, on the reverse strand, counting down.
GGCGGACGGCCTGGTTACGAAGGCTTTGGTGATACCCGCCACAAGTTCCTTGAAATGAGCAATGTTTCGGTTGTAAACGAAATGACCCAGATGATTGTTGCTCAGAGAGCTTACGAGTTTAACAGCAAGGCAATTCAGACCAGCGACAACATGCTTTCTACTGCCGTAAACTTGAAGAGATAAAAATGATAAGTTCTGCTGAAAGGCGGACATAGAATGAGGAAGGCGGTTGGGCCTTGAAAATGCAGCAGGCTTCCGGGCTTGAAAAAAAAAGGCCTGCCACTGGCCTGCCGCTTTTGAAAGGAAAAGGCCGGTACCGGGCTAAAAAGTGGAAGTGTTGGTGCCGGACCTGGCGAGTTGGGTGCGCAGAGACTTTCCATTTTAGAAAGTTTCCGGGGTTTTCCGGGCTTGAAATGGTCGTTCCGGGCTTGATTTACAGAAAAGAGGGGAAATATGAACGTAGGAATTTTGGGTGGATTTGGATCTTCATTACAGTCTGTAAAAGGAGAGGCTGCTCTTTCTGGAGCAAGGCTTCTTAAAGAAGAAGAGACTTTTTCTTCTCTCGTTGAAAAAATGAAGGGTAAGGCTTCCTCTTTCTCTTCTGATTCCAATCCTAAGTCAGTTTCCAGACAGACTTCTGAATTTGAGGGCGGAAATATTAAATCAACTCTTTCTTCATCACAGGTTCTTGCAGACGGCCGTTTTACCGGGGATGTAAAAAAAGGTTTTTCCGGAACTTTTACTTCTATGGCTGATAAAAATGCCCTTCCTAAGGGAGCCGCTTCTAACCAGGCAAACAGCCATGTAAAAACTAAAACAATTGATAAAACTTCAAAACTTTACGAAAAATCCATGGAACTGGAAAGTTTTTTTGTAAAACAGATGCTTTCTGAAATGCGAAAAACTGTTTCTAAATCTTCTCTGGGGGGTCAGGGCTTTGCCGGGGAAATGTACCAGGATATGCTCTATGAAGAATACGC
>JAILKG010000110.1 GCA_024693915.1 Treponema sp. | reverse complement strand
CTGGCTTCCGTCATAGGTAACCCAGTAATCTGTTGGAACAAAGATAAAGGTGTAGGAGTTTCCGTTCACATAAATCGGAAGATAGCTGGAAACCGGAATGGAATTCCAGTCGGTTTCATTTTCGTTTCCGCCACCAGAGCCACCTCCGTTATCGTCTCCTTCTCCGGAACCGCCGCCACCGTTGTCATCTCCACCACCGCCGTTATCGTCATCATCAATAGTGCTTGCTTTACAGTATTTTGCGATTGTTTTTGTCTTTGCCTTAAAGTAATTTGTTGTGTCGTCGCCGCTGAAAAGCTTGTACTGCGGACACCAGCCAGGATATCCCCAGTCTGCAAAGTAGTCGCCCCATTCGCCGTAGCATTCACCGCCGAATTGTATCTGGCTTGAGTAGATATTCGGTTCAACCATGCTTTTCCAGCTGTTCAGGCGTTTCTGGCTTTCGGTAACATAGAATTTGCTTCCTTCTTTTGAATATTCAAGAAGATAATTCTGATATAGCTGCTTGTATTTTTTTACAGAAAGAATTTTGTTTATTAAAGGACGTTCATCGTTGAGTGGTCCCCAGTATAAAGGATCTTTCGTTACAAAATCTTCGTTGATATTACAGCCAAGAATATTGTCATAATCGTACGGAATGAAATAGGCTTTTCCGCTTTTATCAAAGTAGAAATAGTAGTTGCTGCAGTTGTACCAGTAGTCATCCCACATTCCAAGGATTACGTTGATTGCGTAGGTGCGGAGAAACAAATCTACATCGAAATTCTTTTCCATCCAGGCAGTAATGTTTGCTTCACCATTCAGGTTTGAAAGCTGAGACATGAAAGTTTTAAACTGATTTACAGGTTCTGTCGGCTTACTTTTGTGGGTTTTTAAATCGTAATGAGGAGTGTTTTTGCCGTTGTAATCCGCCGTCCAGTCTTCAGGATTGGAAGAACTTGTATTGACATTCTTAAAATCTCCGCCGGTTTCAACGCCGATTTTGTCAGGATTCGGAGTTAATGGAGCATAGCCTGTACATTTCCACAGGTTTCCGTCATCCGATTCAAGACATTCTCCGTCTTTTCCGCCAGCCTTTGCCTTTCGCGCTTTAAGGAACTGCTTGTCGATGGATTCAATCATTGCGTAAACGCCGTAATTTACGGTTTCTACCTTTGAATCAGAATCTACTATTTTAATGGTAAGCTTTGTGAATGCGGCACGAGGTGCTATCCAGATGCCGTTCTGGCGGAAAAGGTTGTAGCCGTAAACTTCACGGGTGTAGGTCGGGTCGCCTTTGAAGTGCTTGAGCATAACACTTTTCATACTGCCTGCGATTTTCTGTCCCTGTGTTTTATCGTCTTCCAAAAACTCTTCAAAATCAATTTTGAAATGGCACTGAACATAATTGTTCTGGTAGCCCTCAAAACCGCTTGTCTGCGGACGAGCGTTATTTCGGCTTGTGTTTCCCCGAACGCGGATTCCCACATTGTTCAGTTCCCAGGTATTGGAACTTTTTGTAAAATTATACTTTGCTGCAGTAACATATTGCTCGTAGTCTCTGGCTTTGTCATAAAAAAACAGCATTTTCTGCCATTCTTTCCGGCTGATAGTAATTGTAGTTTCGCCGAGAACATCAGGATTATAGATGAAGTCAAGATTTTCCGCTCTGGATGTATATGGCTTTGGATTAAGGGTTGCAAGGTCAATTTTCGAATCATCGGAGTCTTTCTGCGTTCCTCCTCCCTGAGCAGGGTTGTCATCAGGAACTGTTGAAGCTGAACTTACAGTGCAGGAAAATAAAAAAAATGCGCAGGTGGTGGTAAGGATGAAGGATAAGAGCTTTTTCATTTGAACCTCTGTTTAGCAATTTATAACGCAATTTTATCATAGCGGATATAAAAGGTCTATTCGCAAATTTTTGGGAGAAAAAACAGGCCTGGAAAAAATACCGCGGGGAGCGTGGAGCTGTGGCCGACTGAAAGGAGGCCAGTGGGGAAGAAAAAGCGATGCTGGCAGAGCTTTTTCTGGACCACCGAGCCTTAGGCGGGCAGCGGAAGGCGACTGGGAAGAGAGACCCGCCCTGAATAATTATTTCTTCCTTGTTTTTATAATCTGGATTCTGGCTGCGGGGTTTTTGGAAGCGACGAGGACAAAAAAATTGCTCCTTCTTATTGTGATTTTGCCTGCATTAAGTTAAAATATTCTGCTATGCAGTTCGATAATCCGTTGATTGTTCAGAGTGACAGAACTCTTTTGCTTGATGTGCATGCGCCCCTGGCTGCTGACTGTAGAAATGACCTGATTCCTTTTGCGGAACTGGAGCGCTCTCCTGAGCATTTGCATACTTACAGACTGACTCCTCTTTCTTTGTGGAATGCCACCAGTGCAGGTTTTACTGCCGAAGATGCGGTTGAAGTCCTGAAAAAATATGCCCGCTACGATGTTCCCCAGTCGGTGGTGATGTGGATTAGCGAAACCGCCGGTCGTTTTGGAAAATTAAGGCTGCTGCCCGGTATTAAGGTAAGGGTGCCATTAAAGCCTTCCAAGGAGATGGAGGCAGGGGTAGCAGAAAGAGCCAATGTGCAGGGAGCGGAAAGTGCTTCTGGTTCAGAGGGAGATGGAGGGGCTTCTGCCAGTGCTGGTGAAAATTCCGAACCGGGTAAGCAGGCAAAACCGGGCCAGTCAGAAAGCGACCAGACCGCTGGAAATCTTCAAAATGGAAAGACGGCTGATAGCGGTCAGACAGACTCTGTCGCTAACCCGGCGGATTGCCAATATATAGAAGAACAATATCTTTATCTTGTAACGGCTTACAGGCAGGTTTTCCTTGAAATTGCGGCAAACCCTGCGGCAAAAAAACTGCTTACACCCTGCACTTATGACGAAAATGCCGTTACCGAAAAGGCAGAACTATCTGATGATGAAAAAAAATACTGTTTCTCATTAAAACTTACCGATCGGGGCACTGTAAAACAGGTGCTTTTAAAATCTCTGTGGCCGGTAAAAGATGAAATTCAGCTGGAAGACGGCGAGCCCTTGGATTTTAGCCTGAGGGAAACTACAAATAAAGGCGCCTCTTTTGAAATACGAGACTATCAGAAGGCCGCCGCTCAGGCTCTGGTTGGAAACAAGGGACCGGGAACTGGTTTTGGAACCATAGTTCTTCCTTGTGGTGCTGGAAAAACCATTGTGGGAATGCAGGTGATGGATCTGCTTAAGACCAGCACCCTGATTATCACCACAAATATTTCCGCCGTTCACCAGTGGATTCAGGAACTTCTGGATAAAAGCAATCTTAAACCGGAGCAGATTGCTGAGTACACCGGCGAAAACAAGGAAATAAAGGAAGTAACAGTTGCCACTTATCAGGTTTTGACCTGGCGGCCGGAAAAAGACGGGCCATATCCTCATTTTTCTATTTTCCGTGAAAGAAAGTGGGGGCTTATAATTTATGACGAAGTTCACATGCTGCCTGCTCCAGTTTTTAGAGTTGTTGCGGAATTGCAGGCTGTCCGCCGTGTAGGACTTACTGCAACTCTTGTGCGGGAAGATGGTTGTGAAGGCTTTGTTTTTAGCCTGGTAGGTCCAAAGCGCTACGATGTTCCGTGGAAAGAACTGGAAAAAACTGGCTGGATTGCAACCGCTGAATGTGTGGAAATCCGCCTGGATTTGCCAGAAAGTCAGGAAGTGGATTATGCGGTTTCTGTTGCCCGTGTAAAGCACAGAATTGCCAGCGAAAATCCAAAAAAGTTTGAAATAGCAAAAGCACTTATAAAAATGTATCCTGAGGACAAAATTCTTGTAATCGGCCAGTATATAAGTCAGCTGGAAAAAATCGCAGAAGATTTGAAGGTGCCGATTATCACAGGAAAAACGCCTAATCAGGAGCGGGATAAAATTTATGCTGACTTCCGTGCCGGGAAAATTCATGTGCTCATCGTTTCCAAGGTTGCAAATTTTGCAATTGACCTTCCTGATGCTTCTATTGCAATTCAGATTTCAGGAACTTTTGGAAGCCGGCAGGAAGAAGCCCAGCGTCTTGGTCGCATTTTGCGTCCAAAGGAAAGAACTTCCCGTTTTTTTACCCTGATAACCCGAAATACGGTGGAAGAAGACTTTGGTTCAAACAGGCAGAAATTTCTTGCTGAACAGGGCTACTCCTACCGCATTTTGCGCTACTCGGAGCCTGAGGATCTGGATGAGCTAAAGGAGAATATTGCTCTGCCGGAAGGCTGCGGCTCGGCTTTCTAGAAAGATTGGCCCGCCCTGACCGATTGCGGAACTGCTTTATCTCTTTTCTTGGCGGCAAACTTTGAAGTTCAGCCGTCAGCGTCAGCAAGGGCAAAGATATAAATTTTATATAGATTGGAGGCTTTTTATGGATTTTGAGAATAATTCTGGAATGAGAAATGATGAACGTGTAAAGAAGATTCTTTTATGGCGGGAAAGCCTCACCCTCATTCCTGATGAGCGATTTTTTGAAATCATGCACACCTATCTGGGGGCCATTCAAACTCCTTTTAATAAGCCAAATTTAATAGAAAGATTAAGCGCTGTTTTCAGAAAAGAACAGACACAAAGAAGAATAATTTCCTTTTTTACTGAATTTGATTTGAAAGTTCTTTCCCTTATTTCCCTGATTAAAAATGCGGATCAGACAAAAATAATAAGTTTTTTCCGTCATGACTACAGACTTTCTGCGATTTATGCGGAACTTTTAAGCCTGAGCGACCGTCTTTTGATTTTTTCTTACACCAGTCAGGAAACCAATTTAAAAGTAATTGCCCTAAATCCTCTTCTGGAAAAGGCAATTATGCCATATCTTGGATTGAACTGCCTGATTCCGCCGAATATGCCTGCCGAGCGCTCCTTTGAAACTGAACAGCTTCTTTCTCCTTTGTTTTTGTCGGCTTTTATTTCTTACATCAATTCCAATCCGGAGATGATAAAGGGCGGAATGAATCTTAAAAAGAAGGATACCGACAGACTGGAAGCAATATTTTCTGAAAAAAAAGAAATTTTTGACATTCTGCTTAATGCCTTTGTAAATCTTGGGCTGGCAAGAATCAAAGAAAAAAGTGTGAATCTGGATTTTCCTCATCTGGAAAAATTTGTTCTGCTTCCGGAGTGCTGGCAGTACGCTTATCTTGCGACTGCGGGGGCTCTTCACCTTGGAAGAACCGGAATGCGCTTTCATGCCCAGCTTCTGCTGGATTTGATTGCTTCTGTTCCCCAGGAAGGATTTACAAAACATTCCCTCTGTTCTGCCGCCTTTGTTCTGGAAAATTCCAGCAGATATAACGGAAATCTTAACCGCTCGCCCCTGGGAAAATCTTTCCGGGAAAGAAAACTTTCTGTTTTGGGAAAATCCGCTGACCTGAGCGAAAATACCCGGTCAGCCTTTGGTGAAAAAAATCAGGAAGGGGAGAATGCACTTTCTGCTGAAAATTCCTCTGGACGGGCTTCTTCTCAAGAGCTTCCTCTTGTAAATCGTGCCGGCGACGGCTTTTCGCTTGAGATTTCTGAAAAATATGAGGGCGGCCGTCTTTTTGACATGATTGTGGAGACAGCCATAAAGCTTAAGCTTTTTGTGGTTTCTGGAAAAACAGAAAATGGAGAAGAAGTTTATGTTCCTTCTCCGGTTTTTGCAGAAAGGCTTTCTTCATCTTCATTTGCAGCAGGAGATGATTCTGCTTCGGCTGCTGCTACAGCTGCCTTTTCTGCTGAATCTTCCATTAAGTCTTCGTCTTCTGAAGTCTCTTTCAATAAAAAGGGCCTAATTAACATCAATGCCGGCTCAATAATTACAGTGATGCCAGGATTTAGCCTTAGGGAACTGCTTCCTTTAAGCGTATTTATGGAAGCTTCAAAATGCAGCACTGTTACGGAATTTGACCTTACCAGAAAGTCAGCAAGCCGTTCTTTTGATTTGAATTACAAGCCTGAAAAAATATTTGAACTTCTGGAAACTTATACCGCCTACGAGATTCCCCAGAACCTTAAAATGAATGTGGAAGAATGGTACAAAACCTATTCATCTGCAACTCTCTACAATGGCTATGTACTTAAAGTTGAAGAAAAAACAGCCCGGGTTCTGGAAAAGAATCCGAATATTTCAAAATATATTCAGGTAAAGCTGGCAGAAGGAATTTATCTTTTGAATCTTCCTCTGGAAAACGATATTTCTGAATTTATAGAATCCAGCAATCTTGAGTTTATGGGAAATATTCGGGAAGCGGAAAGAAAGGCAGATGTTCCTGCTTATCCTCAACTTGCAGATGTAGAAGGCATGTCTTTTGTAGAAAAAGCCGAATCACTGGAAGAGCTTTCCAAAGAAGGACAGGCTGAAAAAAGGCGAATGCTTGAACTTCTGGAAGGAAAAGGCTTTTCCAAACAGGTTACTGAAATGCTTCGCGTAAGAATTGAAAGAGGAATAATTCTTTCTGAAGAACAGATTTCCGCAGATTCCGTAAAAATTGAAATTCTTGAAGCGGATGGAATGAATTATGCTGGAAAAGTTCGCCTGCTTGAAAATGCAATTTCACAGGGAGAAAGCGTGGAAATTTCCATGCCGGACGAAAAAAATCCTGCCCAGATCAATATTCTTTTGGGAAAACCTGTAAATCTGATAAAGCAGGAAACTGATTCCATTGTCAAACTGGCAATTGAAACAGAAGAAGAGCTGCCGGATGTAAAACTTTTGTCAGTAAGCCGAGCCCATAAAATTCGCCTGATAAAGACCAGCCTTTTTAGCTTATAGTTCCAATCCCGGCGGGGGATGCGGAAGGTGCCGGGCGAAGCCTGGCAGTCTGACGAGCGGGGCCAGAAAAATGACACTTTTAAAATCTACTGGTAGGAAGGTTGAACAGTTTTTGATGAAAAATGAAATGGAAAAGCGAGGATGAGGTCGCGGCGGCTAGTCCGCGAACCCTGGAGCAAGCCCCTGGGAAGAAAGACTGCCCCAGAAATCTTTTTGAAAGCTGACTGAAGTGCCCCTGTTTTCCCTGGGCTGCTTTCCGCGGGTGCTATACGGAACAAGTCACGGAGACCCGTGGCTAGTCTGCGCGCCAAGTCCAAGCGCCTTGCTCTTGCAAAAGACCGGAAAATAATGTAAATTCCTTGCAGACTTTACGTTTGTGATGAACTCGCCAGATTCCACGGAACGGCATACCTGATTACTCCACGGAGAATCAGCTCCCACATTAACAAGTAATTTACTACCCCACATTTTTATTTTCCTCAATTTTCCATTTTAGGAGTGCTTTATGAATAAGTACGTTAAACGCTATTGCGTGGATGCAATGGGCGGTATGGCGCAGGGATTGTTCGCATCTCTTCTGGTTGGAACAATCGTAAAAACTCTTGGACAGCAGCTTTTGCGTCTTGGTGTAAACCCGGTATTTCAGTTTCTGGTAAATGCGGGAACTTTCTGTTCAGAAGGTCATGTTGTTGGTGCCGCTATGGCAATGGGTATCGGTTTTGCAATGCAGGTAAACGGTCTGGTACTTTTTAGCCTGGTTGCGGTAGGAGCAACTGCAAATGTACTTGGTGGTGCAGGGGGCCCTCTTGCTGTTCTGATTATCGCAATTCTTGCTGCTGAACTTGGTAGCCTTGTAAGCAAAAAAACTAAAGTTGATATTCTGGTAACTCCACTTGTAACAATTTTAAGCGGAATTCTTGTAAGCGTTCTCTGTGCAAAATACATCGGTATTGCAGCAAACTGGGTTGGAAAACTCATTATGCTGACTACTGAACTTCATCCATTTGTGATGGGAATTATTGTCAGTGTAGTAGTGGGAGTTGCCCTTACACTTCCAATTTCTTCTGCCGCAATCTGCGCCGCTCTCGGTCTTACCGGTCTTGCAGGTGGTGCTGCTGTTGCAGGCTGCTGTGCTCAGATGGTTGGTTTTGCCGTAATGAGTTTTAAGGAAAACCGCTGGGGTGGTCTTGTTAGCCAGGGTCTGGGAACCAGTATGCTGCAGATGCCAAACATCATTAAAAATCCAAAAATCTGGATTGCCCCTACATTAGCCAGCGCAATTACAGGACCAATTTCAACCTGTCTTTTTAAACTCCAGATGAATGGAGCTGCCGTTTCAAGCGGTATGGGTACCTGTGGTCTTGTTGGACAGATTGGAATTATCACAGGCTGGTTTAATCCAAGTGAACAGGCTGTAAACTGGGCTGTTCACAAGGCAGAAAAGGCTGCTCTTCTGGCTGAAAATGCGGAAGAGGCCCTGCTGGAAGTTCAGGCCATCACACAGGAAAGCCTTGCAATCACACCTGGTTTTAAGGAATGGTTCGGTCTTCTGATGGTTTGTTTTGTTCTCCCAGGACTTCTTTCCTGGGCTTTTGGTCTTGCAGAAAGAAAACTTGGCTGGATTCAGGAAAACGACCTGCTTTTGCCGGAGTAATTTTTAGCTCTTAGATAAGTTTTAAATCTCTTATAATCTCTTATAAGAGGAAAACATAAAAAGGCCTGATTTTGAGGAGCATTTCATTGCGCTTCCTTTTCAGGTCTTTTTTTATGGGCTGAAGGCCCTGCTTTTCCGGGTTTTATGTCCTTTTTTTTGTGCGGGTGGACTTTTTGATCATTGCCTTTGCGACCATTTTTTCTGGGGCAGTTCCTCTTCCCAGGGGCTTGCTCCAGGGTTCGCGGACTAACCGCCGCTCCGCCTTCCTCGCTTTTCCATTTCATTTTTCATCAAAACTGTTCAACCTTCTTACCAGTAGATTTTAAAAGTGTCATTTTTCTGGCCCCGCTCGTCAGACTGTCAGGCTCAAGCCTGCCACCTTCCCCATCCCCCGCCGTGCTGAATCTTTTATACCAGGGCTGCATTTTACCTCACTTTAACAAGTCTTCTTTTCATCGGTTTTTACATTGGTCGTCACCGGCTGTTGCCGATAACAAGCCTGATTGACGTCAGTTTTCACACTTCTTGTCGCCTGCAACAAGCCTGCATGTCGCTGGTTTTTACAACGATCGTCACCGGCTGTCACGCTCCTGCTATAGGCCTTCCAAAAATTG
>JAILKG010000077.1 GCA_024693915.1 Treponema sp. | reverse complement strand
GGAACCATTAAATGCCGCTTCGCGTCATCCACAAGCAGAGCATTTTTGCCCCACGATTCGTTCCCTTCCGCCAATTTTAAATTTATTTCAGCAAACTCGAAATTAAGGCTAATAAAAAAAGGCTGCCCTTTTTTTAAGTTTATAAAAAACTTCTCTGGCAGCCTCTTTTTTTTATAAGAGAATATTTCTATTCGATTACAGCGATGATGTCGCTCATGCGTACGATAAGGTGGTCAACTCCGTCAATTTTAATCTGAGTTCCTGCATATTTATCGTACATGATGCGGTCGCCGGCTTTTACGGTGATTTTTTCTTCATCTGTTCCAGGTCCTACATCTACTACAACTGCAGTCTGTGTTTTTTCCTGAGCAGCTTCTGGAATAAAAAGTCCTGAAGCAGTTTTTGTTTCTGCTGCATCATTTTTTACTAAAACTCTGTCTGCTAATGGTTTTACCTTCATTTATGTACTCCTCTTTAAGGCTTTAAAGAGCCTAAATAATTTAAATTTTTTTAGGGCTATGAACCCTTTTGTTTAAATATAAGAAAAATTTTACTCAATCGTCAAGTTTTTTTTTAATAATTTATTTTGAATGAGTAAAAATTACCCGAATTTGTTTGTAATTATGGTGACTGTGTAAAAATTCCCCACTTATGAAGGGTATTAATTGAGAAGGAGTAAAAATATCTTTGAAAGAGCAGCCTGGCGCCGCCCTGAAAAAGGGCTTTGACCGGAGGGAAAAGCCGGATGCAGGCTTTTTATTTAAATTTACTAATAAAAAATCAAATCGGAAAGTAAAAAAAACATTTTTTTATAAAAAATTATAGAAAAATGGATAAAAAAGCCTGCAGACCGAAGGTTACTGGGCTTTGGAAGGGCGGTGGGAAGAAAATCCGCCTGAAAAAAAGAAAAAGAATAAAAGTTGGCACGGAAATTGCATGTAAATATACATAAAGCAATTTATGGAGGCTTGTATGAAAGACGAAAGCGTTTTGGGACTTTATCTTAAGGAAATCAATAAGATTCCACTTTTGACCAGGGACGAGGAAAACCAGCTTGCAATGAGGGCAAAAGCCGGCGATAAAACTGCCAGAGATAAAATCGTTCGTGCAAATCTCCGCTTTGTAATCAATGTTGCTAAAAAATATCAGAACCGGGGTCTGGAACTTACAGATCTTATCAGTGAGGGAAATATTGGTCTTTTGAATGCCATTGAAAAATTTGATGTAAATCGAGGTTACCATTTTATCTCCTACGCAGTCTGGTGGATTAGACAGAGCATTTTGAAAGCTGTTGGTGAACAGGGAAGGGCAATTCGTCTGCCTTCTAACAGAATTAACGAGCTTTCGAAAATCGAAGGTGCAAGAAAATCCATTCATTCTTCTCTTTCTGAGGAAAAAGAATTTGAAGAAGTTGCAAATATGCTTCATATGGACAAGTCTCATGTAAGGGAAATGGTTTATATTTCAAAGGAAATGGCCAGCCTGGACGCTCCTGTGGCAGGAGAAGGCAGCGATAAAACTTTGGGTCAGTTTGTTGAAGACAAGGATAACCAGCCTGAAGATACTGTAATGGAGCAGGCAATGCACGAAGAAATCAATAAGGTTATCGATTCTCTGCAGCCTAAAGAAGCCGCTATTGTTAAGATGCGATACGGTATTGGCATTGAAAAACCTATGAGCCTGCAGGAAGTTGGACTTGTATGCAATCTTACAAAAGAGAGAGTTCGCCAGATTGAAAATAAGGCAATTTTGAGAATGCAGCAGGGCCAGAGGCGTTCAAGACTGAGCGTATTTGTTGCTTAAAAAGGCTTGAAAGCGGCTCTTGATGTGGCTGGCCATGGGGCAGTTTATGGCTGCCTGTGGGGCCAGCCCGAATAGTGGAAAAAATGGTGGTTTGCTTTTCCCGGGAAATGGGGAAGGCTTTCCTTGAGGAGCCCCTTGGGTGTCCATGGGGCTTTGAGTGGGTGTTCATGCCCAAAAAAAAGACAAAAAAAACTTGTTACTTTTGCATGCCCGGGACTGGGGTGCGGACAAAGTTAAAGGCATCGTAACGGGCCTTCTGTAGAAGATCCTTGTCTTTTTCGAAGTCTGCAAGGCCTAAGTTCAGCTCTCCGGACTGCATTTTTCCGTTCAGTTCTCCAGGCCCCCTGAGTTTTAAATCTTCTTCACTGATTAAAAAGCCGTCGGTGCTTTCCCTGAGGACTTTCATTCTTTGAATTCCATTTTCAGTAATTTTTTCAGAGTAAATCAGATAGCAGAAGGCCTGGTCTGCTCCACGGCCAACACGACCCCTCAGCTGATGAAGCTGGGCAAGTCCAAAGTGATCTGCTCCTTCAATTACAATTGATGTGGCGTTTGGAACGTCTACACCAACTTCGATTACTGTTGTTGCGGCAAGAATCTGAATTTTTCCTACCCTGAAATCTTTTAGAATTTGAATCTGTTCTTCTTCACTTACTTTTGAATGCAGAAGGGCAGCTCTGTATTCCGGATAAATATTTTTGGACAGATTTTCAAAGGCATTTACCGCATTTTTCAGCTGATTTCCTTCTGTGTCGCTTTCGATTGCGGGGTAAACAAAATAAGCCTGATGTCCACTTGCCAGTTCTTTGCGGACGGCCTGGTAGGCGTTCATTTCGTGCCCCTCCCTTACCAGGTAGGTTTTAACTGGTTTCCGTCCGGAAGGCAGGGTTTTGATAAGGGAAATGTCTAAATCTCCGTAAACAGTGAGGGCAAGGCTCTGGGGAATAGGGGTGGCGCTCATCATTAAAAGATGGGGCTCAAAAACGTTTCTTCCCTTACTGATGATTGCTTCCCTTTGAAGAACGCCAAAACGGTGCTGCTCGTCGATAATGGCCAGCTGCAAATCAGAATAGACTACATCCTGGGAAAAAAGGGCATGGGTTCCGCAGACTATGTCGATTTCTCCCGCTTTAAGGGCTTTGAGAAGGGCAGTTCTGCCTGAGGCCTTTATGTTGCCTGTAAGAAATGCTGTTCTGATTCCAAGAGGTTCCAGAAGACGAGCCATGGTATCTGCGTGCTGGCGGGCAAGAATTTCCGTTGGAGCCATGAGGGCGCACTGGCCTTTCCAGTTAATTGCCCTTAAAGCGGCAAAAAAGGCCACAAGGGTTTTTCCGCTTCCAACATCTCCCTGTAAAAGGCGCTGCATGGTAAAGGCGTTGACGGCATTTTTTTTGCCTAAAATGATGTCGTTTCTTTCCATGTAGCCCCGATCAATTTCTCCATTAATTTTTAAAATTTCCCTTTTCTGATCAGGGGAAAGGTCGAATGGAAGGGAATCGTAGAGTTTTTTCTGCAGGGGAGAAAGTTCTTTTGAAAAATTTGCCGGAGAAAGGGCTTCCTGTATTAAAAGGGCCTGCATCTGGCCTTCTGATGAAAGCAGCTCTGTCTGTGTGGAAGCGGTAGAAGAGCTAACAGAGGTGGAAGAAGAAGATGCAAGTGAATAAGATGCAGCAGGAGAGGCGGTGGCTTTGCCTGAAATAGAATTTTTCTGAGTTACAGATGGATTATCTGTGCCGGGAAGGTATCCCTTGTGCTTCAGGGCTCGTCTTGCAAGAGCTGTCTGAAAATTGAAAAATTCTTCAAAAACAATTGTGTCGTGGGCTTTTTTAATGTCTTCCGGGCTTTCCGGCTGGTGGATTTTCCACAGGGCTTCAGATTTTGAAAGCAGCTTTCTTTCCCTTATTATTCTTTCCGGCAGGGAAGAGGAAAGACCTCTGTTGTAGGTTTTAAGTGCCTGGTTTACGATTTTTCGAACCTGAAGCTGGGTAAGGCCTTCTGTAAGATGGTAGATGGGATATATTTTTGCATCTGTCAGGGCTTTTTTTGAAGAGGTCTCTTGGCTAACGCTTTCTGCCTTTACAATTTCAAAGGAGGAGGACTGAAGCTCCCCGTATTTTACCTGAAAATTTCCTGTTACAATTATCTGGCTTCCCACGGGATACTGTTTTTGCATGAAGGGGCGGGAAAAGCAGATTAAGGAGGCCTGACCGCTTGGGTCTGCAATTATCAGTTTGAGGGTTTTCATTTTGCCGTAGCCGAACCATTCCTGTCTGATAACTTTTGCCAGGGTGTGAACTTTTCCCATTTGAAAATCTTTTAGAAGAAGAGTTTTTCGTCTGTCTTCATAATCTCTTGGGTAAAAAGTCAAAAGGTCTGCAACTGTGTGAACATTTAATTTTGCAAATAAAAGTGCTTTAGATTTTCCTACTCCCGCAAGACTTTCCAGCGGATTTTTCAGTTCTTCTACTTTCATCTGTAAAAACTTCCCCTCGAGAAAATGAGCTAAAGTGTCAGAATCTGCTATATTGGCAGATTTGAAAGAAAATGGGCAAGGTATCCAAAGCCCAGTGAACCTGCCCCTTCAATAAGTATCAGTTCTATGATGCATAGAATCAGGGCTGTTTTGTATTTAAGACTTTTTCCCCTTGAAAAGATGGAAGTCATTTTAAAAACTGCCGGAGAAATTGAAGAGTCAAACTGGCTCCAGGGAGAAGTGTAATATTCAGAATTTTTTGAAAAAATCATTACAATGAGCCTTACGATAAGGGCGATAAGAAAAAAGAGGGCAAGGCTTGAAATCAACTGCCAGGAAATTATTACAAGGTTAGCAAGAATTCCACCCAGATGCAGGCGACCTGTGCGGGCAATATTTGCAAAAACAGAGGAAAGAAGAGAAAGAATGGCAAAGCCGATCATCGGAGAAAAGTCCAGACCGCCGATTCTTAGAGGAATTTTTGAAAAGAGTTTTAAGAAGGGGTCACAGATTGCTGCAAAAAACTGTCCGATTGGAGACCAGTTAAGCTGGGGAATCCAGCTTATAAAAATTCTTATTACGCAGAGTGTAGAATAAAGACTGATAACCCTGGCGGCCAGGGCGAATATTAACTGCATGTTTTAATTCCTCCGTTTTTTCATTACTTAAATAGGGGCAATTAAGCGCTGAAAAGTAGAATTTTACCTTTTATCAGGCGGTCCAGACCCTGTTTACCAGGGGAAGGTCAGAAAGGGAAGCCAGAGTTTCTCCGTCTGAAGCAATCAAAAGCTGGTTATTACCTTTAACTATGTAAGGCCCCATATTTGTATTCACATGAAAATATACTGAGCAATTACCGGTTTTTTCAAGTATAAATTCTTTTAAAGCCTGAATATCTCTTTCATCGCTGAAATTTGGAGAAAGTTCAATGTGAACTTCCTGAATGGACTTCTGTTTTAAATTGTTCACGTCTTCCAGTTCTTCCACTTTGAAGGAGGCGTTGCTCAAATCTTTGTCATCCCTTACATCTACACGGCCCTTAAAAGCGTAGATAGTCTGGTCTGTTATTTTTCTTGAAAGTCCTTCCTGAATAACGGCACCTGAGTATTTGTCAACTTTGTCGTTCCAGACTTGAGGAATGAAGGTTACTTCTATTTCGCCTTCATAGTCCTGAAGTTTTGCGAAAGCCATTTCTGGACCGGCGCCTTTTTTTGTTCTGATGACTTTAAGATCGTGGAGAAAGCCAAGTACCGTATGTCTTTTTCCGGCGTTTTTTGCGTCCCAGAAGGACATTCCGCTTGAAAGGGCGGCGTTCTTTTCGGCAATTGCTTCCTGAGCTGCTCTTTCCATATCTGCAGAAGTCAGGGTAACGGAAGTGTGGATTACCTTTGCATAATCATCCAGAGGGTGTCCGGAAATGTAGCAGCCGATGACTTCTTTTTCCATGTTGAGTTTTTCCATGGTTGGAAGGTCAGGAACTTCCTGGAAGACAAAATCTGCGTAAATTTTTTCATCGGTATCTTCAAAAAGATCTCCCATTCCGTTGTCGGTACCGGCGTTTTTATCGTTTACATATTTGATAGCTTCTGCCATGTTGGCAAGGAGGGTTGGTCTGTTCTGACCAAGCTTATCAAAAGCTCCTGTTTTGATGCAGACTTCCACCGCTTTTGTGTTTATGAGAGATTTTTTTACGATACGGCCGCTTTCTTCATCCTTGTAGGTTTCCTGAAGAGGTAAAACACGTTCGAGGAAGTCCATAAAGCTCTTGAAAGGTCCGTTGGTTTCACGTTCCTTTACAATTGCCTTGGAAGCTTCAACTCCCATTCCCTTCATTCCCTGGAAGGCAAAGATGATTTCTCCGTCGATAACATCAAATACTGAGTAGGATTTATTGATATCCGGCGGAACTACGGTAATCTTCATTCTTTTGCATTCAGCAAGATAGAAAGGAACTCCGTCTGTAGAGGTTAATTCGTTTGTAAGGTTGGCTGCCATGAATTCAGCCGGGTGGTGGCATTTGAGCCAGCCGGTTCTGTAGGCAAGAACTGTATAGGCTGCGGCGTGGGATTTGTTAAATCCGTAGCCGGCAAATGGAACCATGATTTCAAAAATTTCATCGGCGTGCTGTTCGGTAAAGCCCATTTTTATAGCACCTTCGATGAATTCCTTCTTTTTTCCCATAAGAACTTCAGGCTTCTTCTTTCCCATAGCACGGCGCAGCATATCTGCTCCACCAAGGGAGAAACCGGCGATTTTCTGGGAAACCTGCATTACCTGTTCCTGGTAAACCATAACGCCGTATGTTTCTTTCAAAAGATCTTCAAGACAAGGGTCAGGGTAGTGAATGGTTTCCGGTTTCCATTTTCCATCAATGTACTGAGGAATGTAGTCCATAGGACCCGGGCGGTAAAGGGCGTTCAAAGCGACAAGCTCTTCTATACAGCGGGGAGAAACCTGTCTTAAAATTTTCTGCATTCCCGGGGATTCAAACTGGAAGACGGCAACGCTGTCTCCTCTGTCGAACATATCGAAAGTTTCGCCGTCTGTTTCGCTTATGTCTTCAATGTGGAACTCAGGGCTTCCTTCCGGCCGGTGTCTGTTGATGATGTCTTCAGCATAGCGGATGAGGGAAAGGGTTTTGAGTCCAAGGTAGTCAAATTTTACAAGTCCGCAAGGCTCGATGATGTCCATTGTGTACTGAACGCCCACTTCTCCAGTTTTAGGATCTTTAAAAATCGGAGCCCAGTCAGGCAGGGCTGTAAGGCCGATTACCATTCCCGAAGCGTGAAGACCGGTATTGCGGTTTACATTTTCAAGCTTTGTTGCAAGCTCAAAAAGTTTTGTGTAGCGGGGATCATTAAGATAAGGCTCCAGCTGTCCCCCTTCAGGGGCAGGGAATTTTTCTGTAGGGTGGAAGGCATCTTTCAGTTTTGCCTTTGGTGAGTCAGGAATGCAGGCCTTGAGCATGTTTACTTCGCTTAAAGGAATGCCCAGAACGCGACCTACATCTGCAATACACTGTTTTGGTTTAAGAGTACCGAATGTTACGATGTGTCCAACCTGAGGGTCTCCGTAAAGGTCTCTGGTATGCTGAATGATATCCTGGCGATAATCGAAGTCCATATCAACGTCGAAATCCGGCATGGAAACTCGTTCTGGGTTCAAAAATCGTTCAAAAAGCAGATTAAAGCGGAAAGGATCGATGTCCGTAATGGTCATGGTGTAGGCTACAATTGAACCGGCACCAGAACCTCGTCCCGGACCGATTGGAATGTAGGGCTTTGGCCTGTCGTTTACGTTGTCGTAGGTGGATTTTGCCCAGTTGATGAATTCCCAAACGATTAAAAAGTAGCCTGAAAAGCCCATCTTAAAGATGATTCCAAGCTCGTATTCCGCTCTGTCCCGGATTTCTGGAGTGATTTCTTTGTATCTCATGCGGAGACCTTTTTCTACAAGGTAGCGCACATAGTCGTCCTGGTTTTTTGTGTAATCCTCGTGCTTCTGGAATTCTTTAGGAAGTTCAAAGCGTGGAAGACAGTTTTTGAGCTCAGGTGTTGAATACTGATGTATCGTAAGGTTGCACATATTGGCAATCTTGATTGTGTTTTCGTAAGCTTTCGGTACATCCGGGAAAAGAATACGCATTTCCTCTTCTGTTTTAAAATACCATTCTGTGCGGCCGTCACCCATGGTCTGATGAGGTTCGTTCAACTG
Source organism: Treponema sp. (assembly GCA_024693915.1). Classification (GTDB taxonomy): domain Bacteria; phylum Spirochaetota; class Spirochaetia; order Treponematales; family Treponemataceae; genus Treponema_D. Next base: position 5,986 of record JAILKG010000077.1, on the reverse strand, counting down.
TTTCTTAAAGCCGATGCAGCGAAGGGCATCCTGGGCTTCGGCGTCTTCCCTTTCAAGATAGTGAATATCGTTTGTGACAACCAGGGGAACATCCAGTTTTTTTGCAAGACGGATTAATTTTTCGTTTACCAGTTTCTGTTCCGGAAGACCGTGATCTTGAAGTTCGATGTAGTAGTGGTCAGGTCCAAAAAGCTCCTTGTAGCGGAGAATCAGTTTTTCGGCTTCTTCTTCGGTGTCGTTCAAAAGAGTCTGGGGAAGTTCTCCGGCAATACAGGCGGAAAGACAGATGAGTCCTTCGTGCCTTTTTTTCAGCATCTCAAAGTCGATTCGGGGTTTTCCAAAATACTGACCTTCAGTGTTTGCGTCAGAGCAGAGCCAGCTCATATTCTTGTAGCCGGTTTCGTTTTCGCAGAGAAGAATCAAATGGTAATTTTTCTTTCCATATTTTGTTCTTTCCTGTTTTAAATGGTCGTCGCCCACATAAAACTCGCAGCCTACAATTGGGTTAATGCCGTTTGCATGGCAGATGTGCTCAAAGTTCAATACACCGAACATGTTTCCGTGGTCGGTTAGGGCAAGGGCAGGCATGTTAAGCCTTTTTGCCTTTGCAATCAGTCCATCCAGCTTTGCGCAGGAGTCCAAAAGGGAATAGTCTGAATGTACGTGAAGGTGAACAAAATTGCTGACCGGAGTTCCTTCCGGTGCCGGGTCAAAAATATGTATATCTGCCATAGACTATAAATATAGCGCAAAAAAATGGCTTTCTCAACAAGGGAAAAATTAATAAGGAAAAAATGAATATGGGGGCTAAGGCATTATGCTTCTATATTTAAAAATTTAAGAGACTTTCTCCTTTATTCGTCCATTTTTTTCTCCATTGACAGTTTTTTTTTGAAGTCATACAATCCGCCTAAAAATATTGTTAAATGTAAAAAGTAAAGCGAAGAAATTGCTGCAGCACATTTTTTTAACTGCGCCCTCTGGGTAGCAAACCCGGTAACTTTACTATAGAACACCGGACGCTCTGAAAGGCGCCCTTACGCAAGGAGCATTTATGGCCTGCCACACACCTGATATTTACCAGTTTGAAACAATTACTGAGCAGAAAAAATTCTTAAGAAAAAGAGCAAAATCTTTTCTAAAGGAATACTGTGCTGACCAGGCACTTATGGAGCAGGCTTCTCTTTCTGCCCTTGACGCTATGGTAAAAAGTTCAATTTATCAGGAAGCTCCCTTTATTCTTTCTTTTATGCCCTTAAAAGATGAACTGGACCTGATTCCTCTTATGAAGCTGGCCTTGAAAGACGGAAAAAAACTCCTCATTCCCCGCATGTATTCTCCAGAGAGCGGCCCTGCTAAAGATGAGGTAAAGCCAAATTCAAACGATATGGATTTTTTCTTTGTAGATGACCTTGATGGCTCTTTTGATTCTGACAACTCCTTCTCCATTCGGGAGCCATCTTTGTCTGCAAAAAAACTGCTGCTTTCAGAGCTTCCTCCTTCTTCCCTTATGTTTGTTCCGGGGCTTGCCTTTAATCTTGAAGGTGACCGTCTGGGTCGGGGAAAGGGCTTTTATGACCGTTTTATTTCCCGCCTGGCCCAAAGTCTGCCGGAGGAAAAAATGCCTCTTCTCTGCGGTGTCTGTTTTACCATCTGCGTAACAAAAGGAATTCCTGTTGAAGAAAACGACAGAAAAGTTGACTGGCTTCTTACTGAATACGGACTCGTTCAGATGGTTTAATCTGGCTGATTAAACTTTCATTTTAGTGACAAATCTGATTTTTGCGCTATATTAATATTTACACAAGTTTTATTAATTCAAATCCTTAAATCACATTTTTTATTTTTTTGGAGGGTATTTATGGCAGGAATTAAAGGTGCAGAAAATCAAAAAGAAGAAAAAAAGGAAGCTGAATTTAAGGAACCTAAAAAAATCAGATGGAATGTTGCCGATGCAATTGAAGTAGTTTCTACCAGTCTTAGAAACTCAAAAATGAATATCAAAAAAACTCAGAAATATCAGGAAGCAATGAACCGTCTTCAGTCTTATTTTTCAACCGATGAAGCAGGTGTTCAGCTACTTTCTATGATTATCTGCCACTATTTCGGCTCAAGTGGTTCTTCCTATGGGCTTCAGTATATTGCCAGCGATATTGACTGCTCTCCAATGAAAGTTGTGTCCTGGAAAAAATACATTCCGGATTTTGTAGAACAGGGCTATCTTGTGGTAGATGATAACTGGCTTACCAATACCAATAATCCGGATTTTAATGCTTCAAATGACCTTATCTCAGCTGTTGTGAATAATTGTGAAATTTTCATTATAGATAGGGAACAAAAAGAAGATTATATCTGGTTTTTGACCTCATTCGGTGAAATGTATGAAAGCAGGAACAGAAAGGAGCAGTCTACTTGCAGCCTTCACTATGATTTGAATAAACTGGAAAACAAGCATGGCCAACTTCCCTTCATTCAGGAATGCAGAGATATGATTCCTGATTCCTGGGCCCGTTTTATTTTCTATGATATGTGCAAAGATTTTCTTCAGGGTTCAGATTCCAATTTGAATGCAACTATTGCTGACCTTTACGATTCTTCCAGACGTTTTAAAATTGCTACTGAATTCATGAACGAAACTCATATTCTTTTTAAAAAGGAACTTGTTGAATTTGGAAAAAAAGGCAACATGACAGAGGCTACAGTAACTCTTTCTCAAAAAGGAAAGAAACTTCTTTTGGGGGAAGACGCTGCCCTTTATGATCAGAGGGTGGATGAAAGGCTTTTGATAAAACCGGAGAATATAAAAGAAAAACACCTTTTCTACAGTGAAGAGGTTCAAAAACAAATTGATAATTTAAAAAGCGCCTTAAGCGATGAGAAACTTTCTCAGATACAGGCAAGGCTTAAGGAAGATTCTTTGCCGGTGGGAGTTGCCGTTCTTTTGTACGGTAGCCCGGGAACAGGAAAAACAGAAAGCGTTTACCAGATTGCCCGGGAAACCGGCCGTCCTATTGTTCATGTTGACATCAGCGACACAAAATCCTGCTGGTTTGGTGAAAGTGAAAAACTTATCAAAAAAGTATTTAAAAGCTATCACAACATGTGCGATCAGGTAATAAATCAGGCCGGAGGAAAAATGCCTATTCTTCTTTTTAATGAAGCAGACGCGATTTTTGGAAAAAGAAAGGATACAGACCTTTCAAATGTTGCCCAGACGGAAAATGCCATTCAGAATATTATTCTGGAAGAAATGGAAAATCTTAAGGGAATCATGATTGCAACTACCAATCTTACAAAAAATCTTGACTCAGCTTTTGAGCGCCGCTTTCTTTTTAAGCTGCATTTTGAAAATCCTTCTGTTGAGGCAAAAAAAGCAATCTGGATTGATAAACTTTCCTGGCTTTCGGAGGAGACTGCCGGCCGCTTTGCTTCTGCATATGATTTTTCCGGCGGTGAAATTGACAACATTGTAAGAAAGGCAACAATGCAGGAAGTTATTACCGGTAAAAGGGTGAGTGAGGAAGAACTGGAAGATCTGTGTAAAACAGAAAAACTTGACTCCATTCAGTCCCGCCACGTGGGCTTTATAGTTTAGTATAGGGCAAAGGCATTATAGATTCTCTGCATAAAAAAATGAGACGGGGAAAGCGTGCGGCGGGCAAAAAAGACTCTGTTTGTGGCCGCCGCGAAAGCGGCGTTCAATAGTTCCTTAGCCACAAACAGCGTCTAGCACAATATTGTGCGTTTTTTGAACCGCTGTACGCAGACCTTTGTTTTTTTTGTATGGATTATTTTATAATGCCTTTGCCTTTTTATTTCACCCTTTTTGCATCTTGAAATAAAAGCGGAAAAAGTGTAAATTATGACAAAATCTAAAAAAATGTCATTTTGTAAGGCAGAAAGTTTTTAAGAAAACTGCCTTTTTAAGCCCCCTGCTGTGAGCTTCAATTTGACAGAAGAGGATGCTATGTCAAAGAAATTTGCATTTTTGTTTCCGGGCCAGGGAGCTCAGGAACCTGGTATGCTGAAGGATGTTTGCGAAGCTTTTCCAGAGGCTCGCAAAGTTGTAGATGATGTAACAAAAATCACAGGCGTTGATATGCCTAAACTTCTTTGGGAAAGTGATGCTGCTACTTTAAGCCGAAGTGACAACAGTCAGCTTGCCATCACAACAGCTTCACTTGCAGTTATGGCTGTTCTCAAATCAAAAGGAATTGAACCTTCTGCCAGTATGGGCTTTTCTCTTGGAGAATTCCCTGCTTTATATGCCGCAGGAGTTTTAAGCTTTGAAGATGTAATTAAAGTAGTTCGCCAGCGCGGACTTATCATGCAGAAAACCTGCGAAAATATTGCAAAAGCAAACGAAGGCCATGCTCCTGGAATGACAGCCGTTCTTGGACTTTCTCCAGAAAAAGTAGAAGAACTTGCTTCCGGCGTAGAAAATGCCTATGCCGCAAACCTGAACAGCCCTGTTCAGACAGTTGTAAGCGGAACCGCTGATGCCCTGGACGCAATCGAGGCAAAGGCAAAGGAAGCCGGCGCCCGTCGTACAGTTCGCCTTTCTGTTGCAGGGCCATTCCACAGCCCTCTTATGCAGGAAGCTGCCGACAATTTTGAAAAAGCACTCGCCGGCGTTACCTTCAATAATCCTGATAAAATCCTTTTCAGCAATGTAACAGGTAAAAAAGCTGAAAATGGTGAAGAAATCAAAAAGAATGCAGTTTTACACCTTACAAACCCTGTTCGCTGGACAAGCGAAGAAGCCGTTTTGAACGATCTTATCAAGGAAAGCGGCGATGAATGGGTTTTGATTGAACCAGGTGTAGGAGCTGTTCTTTCAGGCCTCTGGGCAAAATCCGGCTATTCAGAAAGTGCCGCTTGCAAGGCTGTAAACAGCGCTGAATCTATCCAGAACCTTTAGCGGGTTTTAGGGCGCCGCCCTAGGAGAGGGGGCACAGTCAGGCATAGCCTGCCTGGACGCATTTTGGTGGAGAATCCTAAATCGACCTGCTGTTGCAGCTCGATTTTTAACGGATTTCCGATAAGAGCGGGGGGAGACTTCCCCCTCCTTAAGAATAAAATATAAGGAAAATAAAATGGAAAAACGTAGAGTTATAATTACTGGAATGGGAGCCATCACTCCTCTTGGAAATACAGTTGAAGATACATGGGCCGGAATCAAGGCTGGAAAAAGCGGAATCGGACCAATCACACAGTTTGATGCTTCAATCAATAAAGTTCACTATGCTGCAGAGGTAAAAAACTTTGACCCAAGCCAGTATATGGATTCAAAAGATGCCCGCAAAATGGCCCGCTTTACACAGCTTGGCGTTGCCGCTGCAAAAATGGCTCTGGAAGATTCAGGACTTATGGGAAATGCAGAAGTTCTCGACGAAACAGGAATCATTCTCGGCGTTGGAATCGGCGGTCTTGAAGAAACAGAAGCAGATATTCTTGGTATGGCAAAAATGGGCGGTGTAAAAACTAATCCTATGGCTATTCCAAAGCTTATTCCAAACGAAGTTGGCGGAAATATCGCCATCAATTTTGGCCTTCATGGACCTGTTCAGTCAATTGCAACTGCATGTTCTTCAGGAACAGACGCTCTTGGCGTTGCTTTTGATATGGTTAGAAGCGGCCGTCTTGACACATGTTTGAGCGGTGGTGCAGAAAGCACAATCTGCCAGTTCGGTATCGTTTCATTTGAAGTTCTCCACGCTCTTTCAACAGGCTTTGACGAGGATCCTACAAAAGCAAGCCGCCCGTTCGATAAAAACAGAAACGGCTTTGTAATGGGTGAAGGTTCTGCAATCCTTGTTCTTGAGGAATACGAACACGCAAAGGCTCGCGGCGCAAAAATCTATGCAGAAATCGCTGGTTATGGTGCAAGCTGCGATGGTTACCATCTTACAGCTCCAAATCCAGATGGAATCTGCGGTTCAAAGTGTATGACCCGCGCCCTTAAGGACGCCGGAATGGATCCAAG
>JAILKG010000064.1 GCA_024693915.1 Treponema sp. | reverse complement strand
CCATATAACATAAATCTGATTCTTTCTGGAGGTGGCCTTTTAGGACTGGTAAGAAACAATGGTTTTCTTCCCTGGGATGATGATATTGATGTTGATGCAATCCGAAGTGAGTACGAAAAAATTCTTGAAATCGCCCGCACTCAGTGGACCTGGGTGGATATAACAGAATCCTGCGACAGTCTTTACAAATATTATGACGATGCCATCAAGAATAATCCTGATAAAATCGTTGCTATTCATACTCCATGGTCACTTCACATTTACCGTGGGACAAGTATTAAAGATGCCGTAAACATTGAATTTTTCCCCCTGGATTATATGAAAGACAATGTAAGTGCAGAAGAACTGGTGGAATACAAAAAATATATGAAAGGAAAAATCAAAGCCCTTTCAAAAAACGGCTTTGGAAAACTTCTTGACTTCTACGAAAAGGAAAAGGAAAAATCAAAAGTTTTTTCTAAGGAAGAAACAGATCATATCTATTACGGAATTGGAAATTACGGACTCACAGAATATTCTTTTCACAGCTTAATTGAAAAGTCTGACTATTTTCCGCTTAAAAAAGCTGTCTTTGAAGGAGTTGAAGTTAATATTCCCCTTAATTCAGAAAAAGCTTTAAGCGCACTATTTGGAAACTGGGAAGCTCTTCCAAAGGATGTTGGAATAGCCCACACATTTGAAGCCATTAACGAATATCTTAGAGATAATGGACAGGAAGAAATCAATTATAAGGATTTTTAATTATGGAAAAAAAACTGGATTTAAAGGAAATAAAAGAAGCAGAACTTGCCATTTTGATTGAATTTGACAAATTCTGCAAAAAAAACAACTTGAATTACTCCATTGCCTATGGAACTTTACTGGGAGCAATTCGTCACAAAGGTTTCATTCCTTGGGATGACGATATTGATGTTCTTATGCCACGGCCAGACTACGAAAGATTCCTTGAGCTGACAGCCTTTAATCCTATCACACCCACAATTGAAACCTGCGGCTTTTTCCCATGCAAAACACAGGTTGACTACCCCTTCATTAAATTGATCGATATGACAACAAGGGTAAAAGAAACAGGCAGACCAAAACAGTTTATGGGTATCTGGATTGATATTTTCCCTATGGACGGTATTCCTTCTGACCTGAAAAGTCAGACAAAAATTATGAAAAAAATTTTTGTTTTAAGAAGATGGTTCTGTTCCTGCTCCCAGGATTTTTCAGCTTCCAAAAATGTTCTTACCTTCTTAAAACGCCTTCTTCCAAAACTTGCACTTTCCATTTACGGAATAAAACGTCTTTGTAAAAAAATGGACGATTATTCAAAAACACGAATCCCTTACGAAGAGGCTTCTGTTGTAGCACACACTATTTGGGGAGCAGACGGAGTCAGGGAATGTCTTCCAAAAGAAGGATTTGAAAAAACAGTAGATGTAGAATTTGAAGGACACAAGTTCCCGGCTCCATCCTGCTGGAAAGAAAACCTTACCAATCTCTTTGGAGATTATATGCAGCTTCCTCCAGAGGAAAAACGGGTCCTTCACGTTTTTGAAGCATTTAAAACCATCTAGTTTTTTCTCTATAAAAAGGATAATAAAATGGCATTACAAAACACTCAAAGGATTCTTAAGCACAACACAAAAATCCTAACCCTCTCAAAAATCTGCTATAAGCTGCATCTTGATTTTTTAGGTCGGCTTATTTCAAGAAAAAGAGTTTTTTCCACCTTTAAGACCTTAAAAAATCTGGCCGACCCGTTTTTAAACACGTCCTATGATTTTGAAAATGCAGAAATTATAGATTCTAAATCTTCTCCGATTTTTGTAATGTGGCTGCAGGGTGGTGAAGATGTAATGCCAGAAGCTGTAAAAATGTGTTTTAACAGTCTTAAAAAACGATGTAACACCCATCCTATTTATCTGATTTCTGAAAAAAATCTTGCAGAATACATAGATCTTCCACCAAAAATAAATGAAAAATTTAAGGACGGTCGTATTTCCAGAGCATTTTTTAGTGATATTGTCCGCGCTTCCCTTCTCTATAAATATGGTGGTACCTGGATTGATTCCACAGTTTT
>JAILKG010000063.1 GCA_024693915.1 Treponema sp. | reverse complement strand
TTATAGTTTCAACTTCAAAATTGGCTTACGGTCACTATCTCGTGGTTGCAAAATCGCGCAGTACTGCGCTATGCGCTGCTTGTGGCAAGGGAACCATTAAATGCCGCTTCGCGTCATCCACAAGCAGAGCATTTTTGCCCCACGATTCGTTCCCTTCCGTCAATTTTAAATTTAATTCAGCAAACTCGAAATTAAGGCTATTAACCAGACTCATTTTCCGATACTTTCTTTGTAGTTCAAATTACCTGAAATTCGGATAATCTGTTTTTTTTATGCCCAGACCAGCCACAAAAGAAGGGCCGCAGTTCCGGTTGTAAGTAATGTAAAAGGAATGCAAACCTTAAGCCATTTTCCAAAGCTCATTGGATAGCCTTCTTTTTTTACAATTCCCATTGCAACAACATTTGCAGATGCGCCAAAAGGAGTAAGATTTCCGCCCAGACAGGAACCGATTAAGAGAGCAAACATGTAAAGCTCTGCAGAAGTTCCAACTGAAAGGGCAAGAGCTGAAGAAACCGGAAGCATAACGATGATGTAAGGAACATTATCGATAAATCCAGAAAGAATTATTGAAACAAGAAGAATCAGGACAAATCCTGCAATTTTTGATCCCTTAGTTACCTTTGCAAGGAAGCCCGCAAAATCACTTAAAAGGCCTGTTTCAGAAATTGCTCCTACAACGATAAAGATTCCGCACAAAAAGAAAATAGTTTCCCAGTCCAGTTCTTTAATGAGAGTCCACAATTCTTCCTTTGTTTTTTTCTGAGAAAAAACATACCAGCAAAGCCCAATAAGCCCAAGGGCAAAAACATAGAGACCTGAAAGATATTCAAAATCCGTATGGATAAAAGAAATTGCGGCAAGACCTGCAATCATAGAAATAAGAAGAATAAATGGCACTGTAGAAATAATTTCAGTGCGTTCTACTACAGCCTTTTCCTTCTGCTTTCTGAAAATAGAATAGAAGAAAAGACATCCCACAAGGAGACCAGCCTGAATAAAGAAGAAAATTGAAATGCGGCCCTGACTGATAAAGAAGTCGTTAAAAGTATAACCGGCATAGCTTGCAAAAATCATTGACGGCGGGTCTCCAACTAAAGTTGCCGTTCCTTCAAGGTTAGACATAACCGCAAGACCTATCATAAAGTGACTTGGGTTCATGTTCAGTTTTTTTGACAGGGCAAGGGCAATTGGTGCCATAACAAGAACTGTAGCAACATTTTCTACAAAAATAGAAATAATACCTGTCATTGCAAGAATCAGAATAATTGCAATGCCTGTGCTTTTTGATTTTTCAACTATAAAGTCAGCAATACGGGCAGGTACCTTTGAATAGATAAAGAGAGCTGCAATAATCATGCTTCCAACATAAATCATCAGAACATTCCAGTTTATCAGGGTAAACAAGGGATGGGTGATAGAATAAGATCTTGCAACCTGACTTCCATCTCCCGGATTAAAAATTTTTCCAGGCATAAAGAGTGAAAGCACTACAAGAATCAGAGCAGCAGCGCTCGTAAACCAGACTTTCTTATCCTGTTTAATTATGACAAGTGCATACATAAGGATAGAAAGGGCTAAAACAAACCAGCGAATTTCAAACATAGAATAACTTTACTATATAAATGGGAAATAAAGCAAGAAGAAAAATGGCTGAGGCATTTAATAATTCCTCTGCCTCATTTTTTTCCCATTGAAAGTTAGTTAGTTTAGCGCTATACTCTAAATTATGGAAAACAAAGAATGGCTAAAAAGCCTTTATTCAGACGGGTCATCTTATTTTGTCTCAAATCCCCTTCCTAAAACCGGAGAAGAGATTTGTGTAGCTATGCAGGTTTCAGAAAAAGCTCCTGTAACGGCCGTTTTCTTACAGGCCAAATTTAACGGAGTTCAGATTCCTATGGAAATGAAAAAAGTTTCCACCCGTGGCGGGCTGTGCCGCTATGAAGTAAAAACCAGAATTTACGAAAAGGAGATGAAATACTTCTTTACAATCGCAACTCCTGACTGCATTTACTACTATACACAAAATGAAGTTACCACATGGATTCCAAATGAATCCTACCTCTTCAGAATTCTTACAAACTACAGCCAGCCTGAATGGGTAAAAAATGCTGTTTTCTATCAGATTTTCCCAGAAAGATTCTGCAACGGAAACCCTGACAACGATGTTCAGGACGGAGAATACACCTTTGACGGTTTTCCTTCTCAGAAAATCAAGGAATGGGAGAAAAAGCCGGAAAGCTATTCAAAAGCCCACTGTCTGGATTTTTACGGCGGAGACCTGGAAGGTATCAGGCAGAAAATTCCTTACCTTAAAAAACTTGGAGTAACCTGCCTTTACATCAATCCGATTTTCTATGCCGCTACAGTTCACAAATACGACTGTCTGGACTATTTCCACGTAGACCCTCACTTTGGAGGCGATAAGGCTCTTGAAGAACTGACCAGTGAACTTCACAAAAACGGAATCAGAATCATTCTTGACGTTTCCATCAACCACACTGGAATTGCTAACCGCTGGTTCAACAGAGACGGCACCTTCTTCCCTAAATCAGAAGGAGCCTACAACAATCCTGACAGTCCTGAGCGTTCCTTCTACTTTTTTAACAAGGACAACACATACAAAGCCTGGTTCGATGTAGAAACCCTTCCAACCCTAAATTACACAAGTCAGGCCTTAAGAAAACGCATTTTCCTGGATCAGGACTCTCTGGTAAAAAAATGGCTTAAAGCCCCATACTCAACAGACGGATGGCGATTCGACGTAGCCGACACAATGGGACGAAACAACGAAATTCAGCTTCACCATGAAATCTGGCCTTTAATCAGAAAATCCATCAAGGAAGAAAACAAGGATGCCTATATTCTGGCAGAAGACTGGACAGACTGCGCAGAATTCCTGAACGGAGACGAATGGGATTCCCCTATGAACTACTACGGTTCCTGCCGCCCTATCCGCCAGTTCTTTGGACAGAATGATATTTTTAACGGAAGAAGCCCTATTCTTGCAAAAATTCCTTACAAAATGACGGCAAAAGACTTTGTTTCCCAGATTACTTCCTGGCTAAACCGCCTGCCTTTTGCAATACAGCAGATGCAGTTTAACCTGGTAAACAGCCACGACGTTGCCCGTTTCCACAACGACAAGAGAATGGATGAAGAAAAAGTCAGGGGGGCTGCAATCATCCTCTTTACTTTACCAGGTGCTGCCAATATGTACTACGGCGACGAAGCCAACATTGACGGCTATGTGGAAGAAGTAGAAGGCTGCCGCTACCCTATGCCATGGAGCCGGGATATCGAAAGCACAGACAGCTACTCCCTCTACCACAAACTCATTCAGGTAAAAACATCTGCCCCAAGCTTTAAAGACGGAGGATTTAAGGTTCTGTACGCAGAAGGCTATGTTTTTGCCTATGCCCGCTTTACACCTGAAGAAATTTACATCACTGTAGTTTCCCAGAGCGAAAAAGGCGAAGAAATTGAAATTCCACTGGATGCCTTCAGCACTGAGGCCTATGGAAAAGCACCTGAAAAGGATATTCTTGACCAGAGCCTTAAAGCTTCTGTAAATGAGAAAAAGCTTACGCTGAAAGTTCCTGCAGGAAAAAGTTACCTGATAAAGCTTTAATAAAAGATTAAAACAGATATTAAGTCCGGGGCAAAGGCTCCGGACTTTTTTTTATCTGACTGTAAAATGCACAATTACCGCCTGCCGGCTGGGGATGATATAAAAAACGGGGACATATTTATGCCCTTTTACAGATTTCCAGACAATTTTATTCCCATTCAAGTCTGGCCAGACTATTTTTTAGTCTTTTAAGACTGATTCAACCAGCTTTCTGAAATCCCCGTCCTGAACAATATCCGTAAAATTTATATCTGGAGAAATAGAAAAAACGCCATCTTCCCCCTGAATTATAGAATCCGGCAGAAGTTCCGGAAGGAAATAAGAAGATTTGTTAAATTCTGCAAATTTTGAAAAAACAAAAGCACTTTCAGGGGAGGAAAGTTCTTCCAGCTCCTGAATGGAAGTATTACTACAGGAAATTATGGAAGTGGCTCTTCTGCTATTTTCATCCACAGGGCTTATCATTTCAGGATTTTTTTTTTATCAGAAAAGTCGTTTTTCTGGCTTTTCTGACTTATCTTCTCTTCATCTTCATGGCCTTTTTCCCCGGCGCTTTCTGATGAAGATTCTGTCTCCTCTGAAGCCTCTGTCCTGGTCTCATGTGAATATTCCGGCTCTGCCCAGGGACTTTCCTGGGAAGCTGAAGACAGATTTCTATGCTCCCTGTTAAAATCAGAAGCATCAAAGTTAAAAAGGAACATTTCCGGACGAACCGGCATAAAGTTTTCTACAACAGATAAATCAGATTTTTTACCGGTTTCCAGGGTAGGATCGCTGAACTCCAGCTTTTCTGTATTTTGGAATGCCTTTCTGTTTATGAAACTTGAAATTTTATCGGCGCCAACGGATTTAATATCTTCGTTAAACTCTTCGTCATCCTGAAAAAAAGATTCCCTTGATTCCATTCCGCCAAAAGGATTTCTTGCAAATTCCAGTTCCGAATCATGATTTTCGTCATCAAAAAGGAAGTCCAGATTTTCAGCAGCAGAAATCATATCAAAATCAAAAACTTCCCCCTCAGAAAAAGAATTATCTGCGCCGTGCCTGTTCTTTGAAGAGTCAATTTGAAAAATTACATCCGAATCCTGACTGTAAAAATACGGGAGCTCATCATTGTAATAAGAACTTCGTCTCTGAGAATTTTCTGATTTTGATGGATTATTCTTTATATCCATAGGCTTTTCTGCTGCACTTTTTGACATTATATAACTAATGACATTTTACACCCAAAGGACATTTTTCACAACTTTTTAGAAAGCCTTAAAAGGAATTAAATATAGCAAAAAATTGAGGTAATTAGTATTTTTTTAATACAGTTCCACGTAGGTTTTTCCAAAGCCCCCGTCTTCCGGAGAAGCAAATTTAAAATCCTTAACGTGGCTACAATGAGAAAGATAATCCCTAACAGTCTGCTGAAGGGCGCCGGTTCCCTTTCCGTGAATAATTCCAAAATTTTTAAAATTGTGAATTATGCAGAGATCTATCTGGTGCTCAAGGCGCTTTATAGCCTCTTCCGCCCTTAAACCAAGAAGTTTGAGTTCAAATTCAGGCCGGGAAGAAGAAGAAGCACTTTCACCGGAATAGCAGACTTCATAATCTGCAAGGGTTGAAACCTGGTGAGGAACAAGAATAAGGTCGCTTTCTTTCATTACCATAGAAATTGCACCCAGTTGAACCAGCCACTTTCCCTTGCCTTTCTGAGATACCAGCACACCTGGAGTTTTGGCCTTTCCTGCAAGAACATCCTGACCAGGTCTGAAGTAAAGCTCTTCTTCCACCGTAAAGCTTGCTCCAGCCCTTTTTTTATCTTCCTCAGAAAATGCAAAGGTGCTGGCATTTTTTAATGCTTCCTTATTGCTGGTCTTCTTTTTAGTTTTTTTGTGACTGACCCTGTTTTTGCTCATTTCCTGAATTTCAAGCCTTGCAAGAGTAAGGTCTTCTTCCTCATCTTCAATGCTCTGGTCAATTTTTTCAGCTTCATTTTCAAGATCTGCAATAAACTGTTTTACGCCCAGTGTTTTTTCCCTGGTGATTTCACCTTCTCTAAGAATTCTCACAAGGTTTTCCAGTTTTTTGCGGCTTTCTTCTATAAACTCCTGACTTTCTGACTGAAAATTTTTGTTCAGTTTATGCTCTTTTTCTTTCAGTTCCAGCTCTTTTTCCCTGTTTTTGATTTCTGCTTCAAGAAGAGCCTCTTCTTTTTCAGTAAGATTTTTTGTCAGTTCGTCCAGTTCAGAGTGTTTTTTTGTAAGACCTTTTATCAGAGAAGAAACATCTGCCTTTTCGCTTACGATATACTGGGAAGCAGCCTTTACAATCTGGTTTGGAAGCCCGGATTTTTTTGCAATTTCCAGGGCATGGCTTTCTCCTGGAACGCCCATTAAAATTCTATAGGTAGGAGACAGGCTTTCTGAATTGAATTCCACAGAGGCGTTTATGCATTCGCTTTTTGTGTAGCCGTAATTTTTTATAACTCCCTGATGAGTAGTAATCAGGACAAAGGCTTTTTTTTCAATCAAACGGTCCAAAACAGCCATTGAAATTGCAGAACCTTCCAGAGGGTCAGTTCCGCTTCCCAGCTCATCCAGAAGAACCAGACTGTTCTGATCAGAATAATTTACTGCCCTGGCTATGTTTTTCATGTGACCGCTAAAAGTAGAAAGACTTTCATCCATGCTCTGGGAATCGCCAATATCTGCAAAAACATTGGTAAAGAAAGGAAGACAAGTTCCCTCCCCTGCCAGAACCGGAAAACCTGCCTGATTTAAAAGAACAAAGAGAGCAATAGTTTTTAATGTAACAGTTTTTCCTCCAGTATTAGGCCCTGTAATAATCAGAACCCTTTTTCCCTTCATAAAAGAAACATCAATTGGAACTGCTTTTTCCCTTAAAAGAGGATGTCGGGCTTTAAGAATCCGGAGGGTATCTTCCTCTCCTGCATCTTCCGCCCAGATACCGCCATTTTCTTTTCCCCAGAGGGCTGCCGCACTGGTGATATCCAGCTTTTCCATGATTTTTAAAGATTCTTTTAAGTTCTGGGCATGGGGGCTAAGATTTTGTGTAAGTTCAAAAAGAATTTTTCTGACCTCTGTATCCAGAAGAAATTCCTGCTCCACCAGTTCATTGGAAAGAAGAACGCATTCTTCAGGTTCTATGTAAACAGTCTGACCGCTGGCACTGAGTTCATGAATGATACCGGGAATTGAGGAGCGGCGGCCGGACTTTACTGCCAAAACCTGCCTTCCTCCCCTTAAAACCGGCACTGTGGATTCAAGGATATCGGCATACTTCTGGTTTGAAGTATAAGAAAAAAGCAGGGCTTTAAGCCTCTGGTTAAGACCTGCAATTTTTTCCCTGATTGCCCGGATTGAAGGAAGATCCCTCAGTTCCCCTTCGGGAGTGATTATCTGAAAAATCAGGGAAGAAGGAAGTGTAATATCGGGAATAGTTTCCAGAAGAGAAAGGAGATTGTTTAATTCCAGCTTCTGGGAAGCGTTTTTTATGGATAAAGTAATTTTCTCAATGCTTTTTAAAAACTGGCCCAGCTCGTAAACCTGGGCTAGAGACAAAGCAAAGCCCTGCACCTTTAGGGATTTAAGGGTATTATAAACCGAGGACCAGCCCTGAATTCTGGAAGCAGAAGAGGAAGCTGAATAGTAGGAGAACCATTCTCTGCTTAATGCCTTGCGCTCCTTCATCTCTTCCGGAGAAGAAAAGGGCTCAAGGCGCTGCATCATAAAAACAGATTCTTCGCTTTGACAGAAAGAAGAAATTTCTTCCCTGATTCTGTAAAAGTCCAGTTCGTTGAGAGTTTTTTTATCCATATTTTATAAAATCTACTTAGAGAGCAGGTGTGCTCAAAGCTTCTTCTGCATCCTTTGCAAGCTTTGCCCTGAAGGCAAGGAGTTTTTCCTTAATTTCAGGATACTTAATAGAAAGAATTTCCAGAGCAAGAAAGGCTGCATTTTTAGAGTTTCCAATTCCTACTGTTGCAACAGGAATCTGAGGAGGCATCTGAACAATTGAAAGAAGAGCGTCCATTCCTCCAAGACCATTTGAAACACCGGAAATACACTCAAGAGGAACGCCAATTACAGGAAGTGTTGTAAGCCCTGCAATAACACCAGGAAGAGCGGCAGCAAGACCTGCTCCTGCGATGATTACCTCGAACCCCTGGCTTTCTACTTCTTTTACCGTTTTTGCAAGAAGGGCGCCAGCTCTGTGAGCGCTTAAAACGAATGCTTTATATTCAACGCCGTATTCCTTAAGAACATCAGCAGCTTTACTCATTTTTTCCGTGTCGGATTTTGAACCAAAAAAGATTGCAACTTTACCAGCCATTTTTTTCTCCAGATAATTTTTAGCCCTTTAAGGCCTTTTTTAGAGACTAATTTTTTCAGTTTTCAAGATTTTTTTCAAGTGCATTTTCTTTTAAAAGCTTTATCATTGTCTCTGCAATTTCCGGGTCAAACTGGGTTCCCTTACCCTTCTCGAATTCTTCCAGAATCTGCTGATCGGAAAGGCGCTTTCTGTAGGAGCGGTCTGTGTGCATGGCGTCGTAAGAATCTGCCACACAGATGATTCTTGCCTGAAGGGGTATTTCCTTTCCCCTTAAGCCCCTTACATAGCCCTTGCCGTCCCAGCGTTCATGGTGGTATAGAGCGGCCTCCTGAATTCCTGGAACATCGGTAAAGCCGGCAAGAATTCCTGCTCCGTAGGTAGTGTGCTCCTTCATTTCCTGCCACTCCAGGCTGTCCAGTTTATCTGTTTTACATAAGATTTCCCGGGAAATCAAAACCTTTCCTACATCGTGCATCATTCCCATATAATAGATATTTTTCTGAAAATCTTCGTCGTAGCCCAGGGCTTCTGCAATTTTTTTAGAATATTCTGCAACATGAGCTGAATGCATTTTTGTGTATTCATCCCGGACATCAATAAAGCTGGCGCAAAGTTTTAAAAGACTTAAGATTCTCTGGTCATCCTTATCTGCCTGCCGCTGAATCATGTAGTAAAGAATTAAGGAAACTATAAGAAGAAGTAAAAAGAAAATATTTAATGAAAGGGCAGTTATAAAAAACTTATCCTTTAGAGGAGTCCGCAAAAAACGCCCCGTAAGGATAAAATCGCTGGACTGCATCAGTTCCTGTGTGTACATTACAAAACCGATTTTTATGTTGTCACCCGGCATTACAGTAAGATTTAAGGCAGTTGGCTCACCTTTTACATAAAGAAAACCTTCCGACTGGGAATATTCTCCATTCCAGCTGGAATCGATGCGGCTGTTCTGAGGAACAGTCATTGTAAGGCTCCAGTCCACAAAAGGATATTTTTCCTTATTATAAATGAAAATGTCGTACTGGCTTCCCCAGCTCCCGTCTTCCTGCTGCCAGCAGTTCCTTTGTCCGTCGCTTCTAACAGGAATTTCCATGCGAATATCAAAATCTTCCGTCTTTTTTTTGAGGCTTCGATCCTGACTATAGGAAACTATGGTTTTATTCTGAAAAGAAATCCAGAACAAAATTTGAGCCAGAACAATTAAGCTGATTATAAGAGAAACGAAAGAAAATAAGACCACCTTATTTTTTTTGAATGGCCGCAGAATGTATCGGGAAAATCCTTTTTTCATAAGAAACCTTACAAGCTAAAAAGATAAGCAATTATACCACACTTATCATATATGTACACATTATTTTAGCAGCAAATGAGCGGATAAATGAGCGGGCAAAGGCATTATATATAAGATGTGTAAAGTACATGTTTTTTGGTCTGCGTGCCACGGGCCAAAAAACGCGCATTAATGCGCTAGACGCTGTTTGTGGCTAGGGAACTAATATATGCCGCTTTCGCGGCAACCACAAACAGAGTCTTTTTTGTCCGCGGCACGCCCTCCCCATTCAAATCTTTTTACGAAATCAATCTATAATGCCTTTGCCCTATCTTACCACGGGCCAAAAAACGCCCATTAATGGGCCAGGCTCTGTTTGTGGAAACAAAAACAGGGGCTTTTTACGATCAGGCCGGGCCGAGCGTGGAGTGGTGCTTTTCAGGCGGAGCCTGGAAAGCAGGATGGCTGGCTTAAAAAGACAGCCAGACCGAGCCTTAGGCGGGCCACGGAAGGCGAGTTGGAAGGAAAGCTGCCCCAAAATAAAAAAAAATGAATAAAGAGTGCGGTAAAGATTCGTCCGGATGCGGGAAAAAGGTTAGCGTTTATGTATAGAAAATCCCAAAAAAATCTAAAAATATTATGAAAAAAGTCACTTTATCTATTTCCTTCCCTTCCATTTGCACAAAAGCCCTCTTTCTGCTAAAATTCAGCCTGCTCGGGGTGGGATGCTCTGCATCTCTGAGAAAATACCCGAAGGCTGTTGTGGCGGCCTCAACCTGATCCAGATAATACTGGCGGAGGTAGGGATATGAAAAAAACTTTTTCCCTTCTTTTTACTTTACTTGGTTTCTGCTCTGTTTTCTGTATTTCCTGTACAAAAAACAAATCAGATAGAAATAACGAAGTTGTTGTTTACAGTTACGATTCTTTTGTAGATGAATGGGGTCCGGGCCCTGCCCTGACTGAACTTTTTAAGGAAAAAACCGGAAAAACTCTTACTCTGGTTTCTGTTGGTGACGGTGCAAACCTTATCCGCAAAGCTATTTCTGAAAAAAAATATCCTGTTGCCGATGTAATCTGCGGAATGGACAACAATATGCTTTCCCAGCTTATAAAGTCCGGCATTGCAGAAGCCTATTCTTCTGCCAACAAGACTAAGCTTTTTGAAGAGCTTTTAATCGATGAAAGTGACACATTCACTCCCTACGATTACAGCTACTTTACTTTAATCTGGAACAGCGAGTCCGATCTGCCTGCACCGGAAAGTCTGGAAGACCTTACCAAAGACATCTACAGAAAAAAAATCATTCTGATGAACCCAAAAACTTCAACTCCTGGACTGGGCTTTGTAACCTGGGCACTGGCTGTATATCAGGATAATTTTGAAAGCTACTGGGAACGCCTTAAACCTTCAATTCTGACAATGGCACCATCCTGGTCCACCGGCTACGGACTTTTCACCAATGGAGAAGCCCCTCTTGTCTGCTCCTACACCACAAGCCCTGCCTACCATGTTGAATACGACGAAACAGACAAATTCAAGGCCCTTATTTTTGAACATGGCCACATCATGCAGATAGAAGGAGCCTCTCTTCTTAAAGCCGCACCAAACAAGGAAGGGGGAAAAGAGTTCATCGACTTTCTTACCAGCGATGAAGCTCAGGCTATTCTTCCAAAAACTCAGTGGATGTATCCGGCAAACAAAAATGTTCATCTTCCGGAATGCTTTAATGCCGCTCCAAAGGCAAAAAAAGTCCTTCCTTCACCATCAAATACTGCAATTGAAAAGGTAGAGTCATTAACATTCTAAAAATAACCTGGCAGACTGTAAGCCTGGCCCTGCTTTCCACCCTTCTGGCGCTGGCAGTGGGGCTTACAGGTTCTTTTTTTACAGCCCGCCGTTCATTTCCATTTAAAAAACTTCTCTTAAGCTTTCAGGCTATTCCCCTCTGCATTCCAAGTCTGATTGCAATTTTAGGCTATGTGAGCGCCTTTGGAATGCAGGGCATTTTCAATTCAGTTTTAATGAAACTTTTTAAGCTGGAAGAGCCACCTTTCAATTTTTTATATTCACTAAAAGGGCTGGTTTTTGTTCAGGGCTTTTACAATTTTCCTATAATCCTTAAAAGTGTCCACGACTCCTGGATGGGCGGTTCCACCCGGCTGGAAAAAGCTGCCAGACTTCTTGGGGCAGGCGAAAAGCGCATCTTTTTTACAATTACTCTTTTTAGAATTCTTCCGGCCATCTGTTCTTCAGCTATTATTGTTTTTCTTTTCTGCTTTTTTTCCTTTATCATAGTTCTTCTTTTTGCCCCTCCCCTCTTTTCTACCCTGGAAGTTGAACTATACCTTTGCACAAAGTTTCTTACTTCAAACCAGAGGGCACTTATCTTAGCCTTAACAGAAAGCCTAACTGCCCTGCTCTTTGTATTTCTTTTTGCAGTGCTTGAACAGAAGGGTAAAAAAAACAGGGAAAACACAGAAAACAAAGAAGAACTTGAAAGCATTAAAGGCGCCCCGGCAATAGAAAAATTTTTCTATATTTTATACATTTTTTTAATCACCATCTGTTTTATTCTTCCTTTTCTGATGATTGGAATAAAGGCCTTTTTTCCACTACAGTCTTCCTTTACCATAACAAAATTCCTCTGGGTAATAAAAAGACCTGTCTTTTACAAATCCCTGCTCAGTTCCCTTTACACAGGCTTTTTTACCGGACTTCTTTCTACCCTGCTGGGATTTTTTACAGCACTTTCCGTATTCAAAAACAAAAACTCCAGCATGGCTAAGGTAATTTCCTTTTTGCCAATGACTATTTCCAGCGTTCTTGTAGGTTTTATTTTTCTTAAAATCTTCAGAAAAGGAAATCCATATACCCTGATTATTTCCCAGACAATTCTTTACTGGCCCTACGCCTTCAGAACCTGTCTTAATTTTTTAGGAAAAATTCCTTTAAGCCTGCTTCAGGCCGGAGAACTTTTTACCAGCGGAAAGGCAGAGCGCCTTATACGCTTTTATCTGCCCCTGGAAAAAAGGGCTGTTTTTTCCTCTTTTTTCTTTTGTTTTGCCCTGAGCATTGGCGACGCTACCCTCCCCCTGGTTCTTTCTATCAGAGGATTTTCTACTCTGGCTCTGGATACCATGCGTTATTCCAGCGCCTACCGTTTTTCCGAAGCCTCTGCATCAGCCCTTATTCTATTTTTACTCACTGCACTTCTGTACTTTTTAAAAAGTATTTTTGAAAACAAACAAAAAGAGGGAGGAAGGTAAAATGCCGGTAAATTCTGATAATTCACAAGCCTATTTTTCAATCTCTAATCTTAAAAAAAGCTGGAACAATCCTCCCTTTTCTCTTGTTTTTAATGCAGAAATCGAAAAGGGAAAAACTCTGGGAATTCTTGGAAAATCTGGAAGCGGTAAATCCACAGTTCTTCAGATTGCAAGCGGTCTTATGAAAGCTGACAAAATTGAAAAGAAGGAAGAAGAACTGAAAATTATGCTTGACGGGAAAGATATTTCCAGGCTTGCTCCCGCAAAAAGAGAAATTGGAATGGTATTTCAGACCTCAGCTCTCTTTCCTCACCTGACAGTTTTAGACAATGTTGCTTACGGTCTTCGCTTTTCCGGAGAAGGTAAAAAAATCTCAAAAAAAGAAGCCCGGGAAATGGCCTATGAGTTTTTAAAAGACTTTGAAATGCAGGAATACCACTCCCGCTATCCGGAACATTTAAGCGGCGGAGAAGCCCAGCGAGTAAGTCTTGCCAGAACCCTTATTCTTAAACCAAAAGTTATTTTCTTTGACGAGCCCTTTAGCGCCCTGGATAAACCCATCCGAAAAAAGCTGATTTCTGACATTATTAACATGCAGAAAAAAACTTCTTTTACGGCTCTCTTTGTTTCCCACGACATTGAAGAAGCCCGCCTGCTCTGCAGTAAAATCACAGTTCTAAACAAGGGAAAGCAGACCTGGACTGGAAAAGCAGAGGACTTCAAAGAAGAAATGCTGGAAGTAAAAAGCATTTAATCTCCCACTGCAGGCTTTTTCTTTCAAACTAACGGGATTTTTTTCCCAGCCATTCAAAAAGGGATATACCATTTTCTGATGGAGAATTATTCAGAACATAAATCCAGCTGGCATGATTGTCAAATTCAAAGGGGCTTCCGTCTGGATTTTTGTAAAGTCCGCTTAAATCCCTTACATCTGGATACATAGTAAAATGCAAATCCTTTGCTCCCGCATTCCTTAAGCGGCGGACAGTATCGGCATCGTGATTTTTTGGCTTAATAGTCCTGTCGTTTTCTGAATGGGTAAACCAGAATGGAATATTAGCCAGAAGAGAAAGCTGTTTTTCAGTTATCTTTGAATCCGGATAGGCCTCGCAGGCAGTAAAGGCGGCGGCAAAAAGTTCAGGATTCTGCAGCACCATATTAACCGTCATGTAGCCCCCGGCAGAACAGCCTCCTATATATATTCTCTTTCTGTCGATATAAGGATGCTTTTCCAGATAGTCGTCAATTATAAGGCGGATTACATTGGAATAAAAAGAAACAGAAGCCTGGGGAACATAATTTTCATCCCTCTTTGGACTTGAAACTGATAAATCAAGCCCCACATAATCTCCAACTGCCTTTGCCGCATTGTTCACGCTTCCTTCAATATCAACCGGCGCCCACATTCTGAGACCAAAAACATCTTTTGTTGTAGTTTCAAGCCAGCCTGTAGGACACTGGGGAATAATCAGGTCTGCCCCTCCTTCAAAATAGTCCTGAATGAACTTTTCTGAAAGATTTACCGCCTTAGTTCCCAAAAGTGGCACATAGGGATTAAAACCGCCCTCTGCAATTCCATGCATCCAGAGAATCAGTGCAGATTTTTCTTTTCTGGCTTTATTTCTGTACTCGTTTTCGTAGTAGGCAAAAGTTACGGAAGTTTCTTCATCTTTCATTATTCCAAAATTAAAGCGGGCGGCTTCCGGGCACACAAGGGCTTCAAGTCTGGTTATTCTAAAATCCATTTCTTCGTTTTCAAACTTTAAGCCGTAAAAATTATTAAAAGAACCGGTAAGTAATATATTTGAAAAAAATGGATTCTGATTTTCTGCAAGAGGGCTTATTTCAAATTCCAGGGTGATAAAATTGCTTTCTCCCTGAACTTCATTTCCCATGCCGTCGGATATAAAGGCCCGGTCCACTTTTCGCTCCCCTCTTGAAAGCCCAAAAAGACTGCTGGTAGAATCTCCAGGCATCAAAACCCGGGTCACTTCAAAATCCTCAGCCCTAACCTTTTCCGCAGGGACTTTTTTTCCAATATTCAAAACGGCCTTCTGACTTACAGCCCCCCAATCGTATGCCTTAATATAGAGAACATAAGATTTTCTTTGAGGAACTCTTTCTTTTACAAGAAGAGCTGCTGAAAAAAGAGGAAGAGAAGAAAAAATCAAAAACAGAGAAATAAAAAGAAAGCGAAAATTTTTCATGGCTTTTAGTATATCACAGAATTCCTTTTTTTGAGCAAAAACGCTATTATCTATTTATGGAACTTTACGTTGTACGGCATGGAAAAACAATCTGGAATGACTTGCGTAAACTTCAGGGAATAGCGGATATTCAGCTGAATGAGAGAGGAATTGCTGACGCAAAAGCCTTAGGTAAAAGTCTGATGGATACTCACTTTGATGCAATATATTCTTCTCCCCTTGCCAGGGCAAAAAAAACTGCAGAACTAATCAGAAACGGACGGGACATTCCCATAATCTGCGACCAGCGCCTGATTGAAATAAATTTTGGTAACTATGAAGGGAAAATTTTTGAATACCTCCTTGAAAACACAAGCTTTAAAGCCTTTTTTGACGATCCTGAGCATTACATTCCCCCTGAAAATGGAGAAACTTTTCCAAGCGTACTTGAACGCACAAAAAACTTTCTTACAGAAGTAATCGAAAAACAAAAAGAAAATGGCCGCTACATGGTTGTAGCCCACGGTGCCCTGAACGCCGCCCTTACATCTAATCTGGAAAAACGCCCGCTTTCCCAGTACTGGGGAAAAGGTCTTCAGAAAAACTGCGAAGCAATCATTTACACAAAAGACGGCCTTGAGTGGAAAAAGAAAGAATAAATTTAGCTGGCAAGGCATTATAAAGATCTTGTGCAAAATGTGTTAAAGTCTTGCCCGGGACTTCTCCAAAAAAAAACATAAAAGTCACCGCTTTTTTTTCCGAAAATCAGAATATGGGTAATAGTTACGAAAAACCAGACTTCTGGTCTCAAAAAGCTTTTAAAGAAGGATATCCTGCTCGCTCTGTTTACAAGCTTCAGGAAATCGATGAAAAATTTAAAATCCTCAAAAAAAATTCCTGTGTTCTTGACCTGGGAGCCGCTCCAGGCAGCTGGACCACTTTTCTTTTAAGAAACCTTGGCGAAGGAGGAAAAGTCGTTTCCTGCGACCTGAACCCTCTTTCAAAATCCGTAAAGGGTGAAAATCTTGTTTTTTTACAGGGCGACCTGAACGACGAAGAAATAAGGGAAAAAATCAAGGCAGAAGGACCTTTTGATGCCGTTGTCTGCGATGCCGCTCCCCTTACCACAGGAAACCGCACTGTAGACACAGCAAGAAGCCAGCAGCTTGTAGAAATGGCAATCTGGTACGGCTGCACCATGCTAAAACCCGGTGGAAATTTTGTTGTAAAAATTTTCCAGAACGGAGACCAGCGGGCATTCCTGGACCAACTCAGAAAGAATTTTACCAGCGCCAAAGGCTTTAAACCTGAAGCCTGCCGTCAGGAATCTTTTGAAACATATCTTATTGGAATTTGTCGCAAATAGGATTATAATATGGAAAAATTTGAAAATTACAAAAATGCCGGGCGTTCAAACCCAGGTAAAAAGTTTTATTATATGATTTTTAACAGCAGAATTAAACGAACTGTTTTTAATTCAGTCTGCGCCTTTATTGCGGGACTGTTTTTAACTCTGGCAGGTCTTTACATATACGATAAAAAAAATATTCCAAAGGGTGTGGGTGGTCTCGAAACCTCAGGTGTACCGGAATTCCGGGAGTCAGACTTTGACTCTGGTCTTTCAAAAAGCAAGTCTACGGATAACTCCAGCCTGAAGAGCAGCCTTGAAAACAGCATTGCAGGCAGTTCAGAAAATGCAGATAAAGCTGCCATTTCATCAATTTCAGCAGCGGTAAAAACTTCTCACGACTCTTCTGATTCAGGCCTGCTTGAAAATCATAACCAGGCTTTTCACGGTGATTTTGAAGCCGACAGTCCTGAGAATGCAGAAGCCCTTCTTGAACACGAACTGAATGAAGCTTCTTCTATGGATGGTCTTGCAGACGGGCTTGGAAGCGACGCCCTTACCGGAGAATCTTCCTACGATGATAATCTTGAGCTCTGCTATTCCACCTATCGGGTAAAAAAAGGCGACATGATCGGCTATATTGCAGACAGCTTTAACATTACCCAGGACACTATCATCAGTGTAAACAATATCCGCCAGTCCCGCCTTCTGCAGATTGGCCAGTATTTAAAAATTCCTTCAATGCCAGGAATCATCTACACTGTTCGCAAAAACGGTGAAACAATTGAGTCCATCGCAAAAAAATATGATATCAGCCCGGAAAAAGCCAGCCGCATTAACAATGTGGAAAATTTAGCTTCCCTGAACGCCGGAACAACCTTATTTTTGCCGGATGCCTATCTGGACTGGGTAACCCGTCAGGAAATCAACGGAGACCTCTTCCACAAGCCTATCCGGGCCCGCTACTGGCTTTCTTCTTACTACGGCTGGCGTAGTTCTCCTTTTAACGGCAAGCGTAGCTACCATTCCGGTGTTGATATGGCCTGCCCTCAGGGAACAAATGTCTATGCCGCTCTGGTTGGAACAGTTACTTCCACCGGCTTTAACAATGTATACGGAAATTATGTTATCGTAACCCACCACTCAGGCTACAAAACTCTCTATGGCCATTTGAGCGCAATTCTTGTAACCAGGGGTAAAGTTGTAGATACCAATACCAGAATCGGAAAAGTCGGCAGCACAGGAATGAGTACAGGTCCTCACCTGCACTTTACTGTATACAAAAACGGAAAAACTGTAGACCCGATGGCTCTGTGGAAATAAACCCGGGGCGTTGCGGGGCGGTTATGGAGCCCCGCTGGAAGGGGTAGCGGACAGGACGCACGGTCTGTATCAAAGGATAGCCTAAAATCTTCTTTCGAAGATTTTTTAACGGCTTTCCATTCATCAGAGGCTGCCAGCAGCCTCACTCAGGGGGAGACTTCCCCCTCCTTTATAATCAAAATCCAAAACTAAAACACAAAATTCCTCTGAACTACTATAAAAAAAAATCTTTTTTCTATATAATTAGATGAAGGGGAAGTTATGAGATTTTTAAAAAGGTTCTTTTCTATTCTTAAAAGTATAAAACAGAGATTAGTTGTAACTAAAGCAGACTACAAGGATGCCCAGGAAGAAATCAGACACTCTAACAGAAACATGCTGGCTGTTGCCTCTTTTATAACTGCCTCGCTGATGATGATTCTCTTTTTTATTTCCTTTATTAAAAATCCCTGGATTATTCACGAACTAAGAATGACATATCTGGCCTTCTTTTTCTACTTTATCCTTATTTTTATTCTTTCCGTTGTAATTCTTCCAAAATATAAAAAATACACAACCCTGTTCACATATATTTTTATTTCAACCCTCTTTATTTTTGGTATTTACGACTCTGTAACAACAGACCGCTTTTCTGACTGCGTAATTTTCTGCGTTCTTCAGGTTGTATGCCCGATTCTTTTTACTGACCGTCTTTCCAGAATGGCAATTTTCTGCCTTATCTGGAGCCTTATCAATGCATTTTTTACCATGACCTATAAACCTGCTCTTGCCCAGAGCATAGACTACATTCATATGGTCTGCTTTTACCTGATTGGTTTGTTTCTTCACATGTACCTTTCAAGCCTTAAAACCAGGGAAATCATCCTTCAGCAGACCATCACCACAGAAAGGGACAGAGACTTGCTTACAGGCCTTTACAACAAGTCTGCCCTTTCCCGTGAAATCAAGAAAAACCTTTTAAGAAATTCTTCTTCCGGGGTTTTCTTAATTTTTGATGCAGATAACTTTAAGTCCATCAATGACCGCTTTGGTCACGACACTGGGGATGAAGTTCTTGTTAGCATTTCAGAAATTTTGAACAAAACCTTCAGAAAAACTGACGTAATAGGCCGTTTTGGCGGTGATGAATTTATAATCTTTATGACCCAGGTTACTGACACTGCAATCGCAGAAATGAGGGCAGAACAGGCCATTAGCGAAATGAACAACACTCCAGTAAGAGGCGATCCATCTCTCTTTATTCACGGATGCTTTGGAATTGCCGCTGTTTCTCCGTACGGTGAAAGCTATGACGAGCTTTTTAAGAGGGCTGACAAGGCTCTCTATGTTTCTAAGCGCAGCGGAAAAAACAGAGTTTCAATAGACGGCGGAATAAATGTTTGAAGTAAGGGAAGAAGAGGAAAGGAAAACCCGGGCTTTCCTTGTAGGTCAGCCGGGAAATGACCTTAGAGAACTTACCGGCCTTGCAAAAACGGCAGGAATGGAAATTGCCGGAAAAATTACCCTTACCCGCCTTGAAGTTCAACCGGCATACGGAATGGGCAAGGGAAAAGCCCAGGAAATATACGAACTTGCAAAAGAAAATCAAGCTGACTGCATAATTTTTGACTTTGACATGGAGCCTACAAAGCAGAGAAACTGGGAAAAAATGTCAAAACTCCCCTGCTTTGACAGGCAGGAATTGATTATCCGCATTTTTGCTCAGAGGGCCCGCACAAAAGAAGCCGTTCTTCAGGTAGAACTGGCCCGCCTTACCTACTCCCTGCCACGGCTTGCTCATTCCTACGGGGAACTTTCCCGCCAGCGTGGTGGAAGTTACGGCTCAAAAGGAAGCGGAGAAACCCAGCTTGAACTGGATCAGAGGCAGGTAAGAAGTAAAATTATCCAGGTAAAAAAAGAGCTGGCAGAAGTCACCAAAAACAGAAATACCCAGAAAAAAAAGAGAAACCAGGTGCCTGTTCCGGAATGCGCTCTGGTGGGCTACACCAACGCAGGAAAATCCAGCCTTTTAAACGCCCTTACCGGTGAAAAAACTTTTGTTGAAGACGAACTTTTTGCTACTCTGGACCCTCTTACCCGCAGGCTTAAACTAAAAGACGGAAACGGCATTCTTTTAACCGACACTGTTGGTTTTATCAAAAATCTTCCCCACAGTCTTATTGACGCCTTTAAGTCCACTCTGGCTGCAGCTAGCGACGCTGACCTTCTTTTAATCGTCCTGGATGCCAGCGACAGCCAGGTAGAAGAAGAATACAAAACTGTTATTCAGGTTCTGGAAGAAACAAAAGCGGATCTTACAAAAAGCCTTATCGTTTTAAACAAATGGGATTATTTTGACCAGAATGATAATCAGACTAAACTTATTCGACAGGGCCAGCTTCTTTTAAAATTTCCTGAGGGCATTAAAGTTAGCGCAAAAAATCAGACTGGTTTTGAAGAACTTTTCCTTAAAATTTCCCAAAAGCTCTTTGGTTATAAAGAAAAATATCAGATACCTCTGGAAAATGCAGATCTTGTTCAGCAGATAAGAAAAAAGGGCATAATATTAAAGGAAGAATGGCAGGAAGACTCTGTTCTCCTTGAAGCCCGCTTGAACGGAAGCGAAAAAGAACGCTTTTCAAAATATCTTGTATAGCAAAGGAGTAAGCAGAAAATCTTATTATGAAATTAAAGCTAAATACAATTCTTGTCTTAATTATTATATTTCTTCTGGTATTCTTTTCTCTTTCGACTGTAATTATCCTTGCAGGCCGGGCAATTAAACCAAAAATTGCTACAAAATTTACTCCTCAGGAAATTGAAAAGCGCATTTCCCAGGTTCATGAAAAAAATCTTTCATCCTTTACAGGAATTGAAAGGCTGAGGGTTGTAACAAAAGGCGAAAAAGAAGGCGTAAACGGAACTTCTATTGTTTTAACTCCCTGGTTTTCCTACACAAAAGATGACAATGAATTTCTTGAAGAGCTGTCAAAAAAAGTTCCAAAAATTAAAAGCGTCATCCGCACCTGGTTTTCTCTTTACACCTTAAGCGAGCTTAAAAAAATGGGTGAAAGTGCCATGAAAATGCAGCTTTTAGACCAGATAAATGAAGTTCTTGTGCTTAATAAAATCCAGGAAATTTATTTTTCAGAATTTATCTACCTGGATTAAACGGGTCTGGTTTCTATTAAAAGGGTGCTTAAGACTCCTTAAGACAAAGATGAATTTATCCTCTTTATAAAAAAGTCAAGATTTGCAACAATATACATCACTCCCCAGACAGTTACAAAGCCTGCAATCACAGTGGCAATTGCCATCAAAAGATCCCTACTCTCAAAGTTTTTTGCCACAAACACAAGAAGTACAAAAGCAAGCAGCAGAATAAGTCCTGCAATTGTCCACAGACGAAAAACCTTTTCCTGAAATGAAATGCGTTTTTTTACCTTAGGATCAATCTGCTCTAAAACTCCCTGAATAAGGTTATCTTCAAGAGGCAGCTTAAAAGAAAAGCTGTCTGCACACAAACGTTCGGCAAGACGCAGGGAGCGAACTTCTTTTCTGCATTTACTGCAGGACATAAGGTGAGAAGAAATATTAAAAGGTACCTTCTGATTTTTGTCCAAAGCCAGGTACTTTTCCATCACTTCTGAACATTTTTTACTGCTTTCCTTTTTCATAAAAGTCCTCCAGTTTGTTTTTTAAGATTCTTTTTGCCCTGAATATATTTGATTTTACTGTGTTTAAAGGAATATTCGTAATTTCACTGATTTCCTGATATGAAATTGAATAAAAAAAATAAAGTTCAATACTTACTGCATATTTTTCCGGGAGCTCTTTTATTGCCTCTCTGATGGCTTCCTGAGTAAGTTTTCTAATC
>JAILKG010000286.1 GCA_024693915.1 Treponema sp. | reverse complement strand
CGTATGGTTGAACGTAAGAAGTACGGTCAGCGCGGTGCTCGTAGAAGATTCCAGTTCTCTAAACGTTAGTTTTTACTTCCGTTTTACAAAAGACAGTCAATTTCTGGCTGTCTTTTTTTTTATCTCAAAAGTTATTTTAGAATTGTCGCAGCTGGTAAAATCATTGTATATTTAATATATGACTATAAAATCCATTAAAGAAACCTTTTATGACGGAATGTTTAAAATTCAGGCAGTTGAAAATGAGGAAGAGCTTACTTTTTTTGTGCGTGATGAGTATCTGCCGGAAATAAATATTTATGATATTCTTCCTGGTTCTGTTTTTGATGAAGTTCTTTCTGGTCAATTGATGGATGCCGGTCTTTCTTGTGCAGCAGAATTAAAGGCTGTTGAATATCTTTCACGTGCTGAACAGAGTCGTTCCGGTTTATTACGCAAACTTCTTCAGAAAAAATATGAAAAAAAATATATTGAAAGTGCCCTGGATTTTCTAGAGCAAAAAAACTATCTTTCCGACAGCCGTTTTTCCCGTGCCTGGCTTAATACCCGTAAAATCAATCATTATGAAGGTCCTTCTAAATTATGTGCTGAACTTCAAGCTCGCGGAATTGATAAAGCTACTGCCGAAGCTGCTGTGTCAGAATTTTTTACAGAAAACGATGAATACGATATCTGTCGTAAAGCTCTGGAAAAACAAATCTCAAAAGGCAAAAAAGACGAAAAACTAATCGCCTCAATGCTGCAGGCAGGCTTTTCTTATAAGATGATTAGGGAAGTTATGTTGGGGAATGAGAGTTGAAAAAAAAAATAAAAAAATGTATGAACCCATAATAAGAAAAACAGCGTGAATGGAGCGGATTTAAAAAGTCAATTACGAGGACACAAAAACTACAGAAGCGCTTGCGCACAAAAACAATGGTCCGAAGGACACCGCAGTACCATGACTTTTTAAGGACGCGCAATGGAAGCTGTTTTTCTTATTGATGTATGTATTCGCTTTTTTATTATTTTTTTCTTTGTTTGTTTTATCTTAACTATTTTACTTTTTTTTGATAATCTATATATATGTTAGAAGAATTAAAAATACCAATCGAAGAGTTGCGTGAAGAAATTATGAATGTTTGGGGGCGTCTTTGACTCCGCTTCCATTGACAAATCAATCGAAGAAAAAAACAACCTGACAGAAGCCCCTGGCTTTTGGGATGACCATGAAGCTGCTGAAAAGGTCATGGCTCAAATCAGAAGATTAAAGAACAGGGTAGAGCCTTGGCGTAAAATCATTGCAGATTTAGACGATATAGATGCAATGTATGAACTTGCTGCTGAATCAGGGGATCCGGCAGACGAAGATGAAGTTCGTCAGATGTATGAAACCGCCAAAAGTAATTTTGAAAAACTGAATATCCTCAATCTTCTTTCTGGTGAAGTTGACCAGAACGATGCCTTTTTGACAATTCATGCCGGTGCTGGTGGAACCGAAGCCTGTGACTGGGCCTTTATGCTTAGCCGTATGTATTTGCGCTGGGCTGAACGACATGGTTATAAAACCGAAGTTATGGATGAACTTGAGGCTGAAGGTGGAATAAAATCAATCACTATTCAGGTTTCGGGTGAGTTCGTTTATGGTTACTTAAAAGGAGAAGGTGGAATCCATAGACTTGTAAGAATCAGTCCTTTTGATGCAAATGCCAGACGTCATACTTCTTTTGCTTCTGTTTATGTTTATCCTGTTCTGGATGATACAATTGAAGTTGAAATTAAACCTGAAGATTTAAGAGTTGATACTTACAGAGCAGGTGGAAAGGGCGGTCAGCACGTTAATAAAACTGACTCTGCCGTTCGATTTACTCATATTCCAACCGGTATTGTTGTTGCTTGTCAGACAGAACGAAGCCAGATTTTTAACAGACAGGCTTGTATGAGCATGTTAAAAGCCCGGCTTTATGAATATTATCGTGAACAAAAGGAAAAGGAAAACTCTAAGTTTGCCGCAGAAAAGAAAGATATTTCTTTTGGTAGTCAGATTCGTTCTTATGTTTTCTGTCCTTACACAATGGTAAAAGACCATAGAACAAAATATTCTGTTGGAAACATTCAGGCTGTAATGGACGGTGAACTAGACGATTTTATGAATGCGTATCTTGTGGCTAAATGGAAAGGTCTTCCTATGGATGGTTCTGCCGATGATGAAGAAGTATAGCTTTTTAAGAAAAAAGCTTTTTTCTGCATTATTATTTATTTTCCTCATAGACAGTTTATTTTTTGCTGCAGATAAATCCAATAGTACATGGGTTCTTGCAGCAGAAAAGTTTACCTATACAAATAAAACTGTAGATTCTGTTTATGATGGAATTGCAAGCCTTCTGCCAACAAGAATCCTTGGAAGTACGGGTAATTCCTTGTTCAGAACGGTTTATGTTGACGAATCTTATGAACGTAATATTTATTCCTTGAAAAATGAAAGAAGCTCTCTTTTTTTACAGCTGGCAGGAGAAATCAAAAAGAGGGATGCACTTGTACTTTCAAATTATGATAAGCACAAACTTAAAACTGAATTAAAAAAACAGAATGA
>JAILKG010000282.1 GCA_024693915.1 Treponema sp. | reverse complement strand
GGTTGAGAGCCTTAGCAAAGTTGGCAGCCATTGACTTATCCTTTGGCTTGATAGCCTGAGAGATAACTGGCTTAGGAACGAACATTGAAGTCATGGCAACATTGATTCCCTCACCACAGAATGTATCTCCAGAAGCACAGTCAACACCGAACAAGGCACAGATGTCGCCTGGCTCAGCAACGCTGATATCTTCCATTGCAGCAGAGTTCATGCGGACAAGACGACCGACCTTGAATCTCTTCTTTGTGCGGACATTTGTAAGTTCGCATCCTTTTGGAAGTCTTCCCTGATAAACACGGATGTATGTCAACTGACCGAACTGGCCGTCGTCAAGTTTGAATGCGAGGGCTACAGTTGGCTTGTCTGGAACGTTGAACAATTCAACCTGCTCTTCGTTTTTGTCCAAGTCGAGTCCGTAGTTGTGAACTTCTGTTGGATCTGGCAAGTAGCGGAGAACACCGTCGAGAAGTGGCTGGATACCCTTGTTTACATGGGCTGAACCACAGAATACACCGACGAACTGCTCTGCCAAAGTTCCCTTGCGGATAGCCTTGATGAGGAGTTCTTCTGGAATCTCTTTTCCGTCGAGGGCGAGTTCCATCAATTCATCGTCGAAGTTAGAAGCGGCATCAACGAGTTCCTCACGGTACTGGTCAGCCTGCTCCTTGAGGTGGGCAGGGATTTCAGCGTAGCGGAGGTTTTCACCGTTTTCGCCGTCGAAGTAGATTGCCTTCATTCCAACGAGGTCAACGACACCTTCGAGTTTGTCTTCAAGTCCGATTGGGAGTTCGACCATGTGTGAGTTCAAGCCGAGTTTGTCGCGGAGCTGACCGCAAACGCGGATTGGGTTTGCACCCTGGCGGTCACACTTGTTTACGAATGCTACGCGAGGTACATGGTAGCGCTTCAACTGGCGGTCTACAGTGATTGACTGAGACTGAACACCAGCTACGGCACAGAGAATCATGATGGCTCCATCAAGAACGCGGAGTGAGGGCCCAACCTCTAATGTGAAGTCTACGTGTCCTGGAGTGTCGATCAAGTTGATTGTTGTGTCCTTCCACTGAACCTGAGTTGCTGCTGACTGGATTGTGATACCACGCTCGCGCTCCAGCTCCATGTTGTCCATTACAGCACCAACACCGTCTTTACCACGAACTTCGTGAATTGCGTGAATCTTGTTACAGTAGAACAAGATTCGTTCAGAAGTTGTTGTTTTACCTGAGTCAATGTGAGCACTGATACCGATATTTCTTACTTTTGAAATATCCCAAGCCATACTTATTACCTCTTTAAAAAAAATTATATCTAGTTTAGTTCTACCATATTACAGAAAATTTTTCGATTGTTCAACTGTTATTTTGGGCATATTTGGAGCAAATCAATTATAGTTAATTTTAGTTATGCGTCAGGTCTGATAAATTGAATTTCAGGTTATAAGAAAAATGATGCCCCTGGATTTGGTGCTGTTTTCTTCCATATATTAAATGTGATATTGCCACAGAGGAAAATAAAAACCCGGTGGAAAAAATTCAGGAAATCGATAAAAGCAAAGTTAAAGAATTGAAATTTGAATCTTAAGCGGATATGTCTTTTCTATCAGGCTGTGCAAGGCTGCTCGTCAGAGGCGAGTATAAGTGTATTTCTAAAAAGATAAAAATTTTAAAAAAAAGATTTCATTCTACTAGGTTTATAGAGTATAATTAAATGAATTTATTAAAGTAAATTAATAGCAAAAAGTATAAGTCAATTTTTAATCTGTTGCATAACATGCAATTATGGGAGATTTTATGAACTCTGATTCAACAACTAACGACAGCTTATCAGGAAAACTGAATGTTCCCTGGTATGGATTTTTGATGATTTTTCTTTTGTATCTTGCTCCGATTGTTTTGCTGGCGCCTATTTCGCTGCTTACTGGAATTTTCACTCCGGAAGAAGTGGGCATGATTTATAAATCACCTTTCTGTCTTTCTCAGATGTTATTAATTATTGTTCTTGGTGGTATTATGACCTTTCTTTTGCGCAAGATTATTGTGGATTATGTTCCGACAGAAGAAGGCGCAAAAGCTTTTAACAAAAAACTTAAATTAGTTGATCTTTTAAATATTGTTGTTCCAATTTCTTCTTTCCTCTGGCTGGGAAAGGTTATTTCAATCTTTTTTACCAGAAACGGAATTGAACTTACCGCTTTTCATGACAAAAGCCCTACCGCATATTTGATTCTTTTGACAGAAGGAATTTTGCTTGCTACATGTCTTATCTGGTATATTCTTCATATCAGAACTATTGAACCATGTCTTTACACAATTCCTTTTACTGAAAAAGAACTCCCTCTTTCAATTATTCAGAGAAACGTACTGACACTTACTTTCTCCCTTCTTGGAATTATTATGCTTATAATTGCGGCTTTGAATCCTGCAAACTTAAATTCTGGAACACAGTTCCTTTACTCCAGGGTTATGCCTATTGTTTTTGGGGGAATCGTATTCTTTGTTGTATCGACTTTCCTTCTAACTGAAGATATCAAACAGTGTCTTGCTTCGATTGGAGGAATTACAACTTCTCTATCACAGAAGGATTATACTGTTGAAGATAAAAAGCCAACTCATCGTAGTGAACTGGGAATTATCATTCAGGAAATTAACGAATTTAAAAATCAGGCCGGTGATATTCTTAGAGAAATTGATGTTTCAACAAAGAAAACTTCAAAACAGTCTGATGATCTGGTACACAACATGGATGCAACAAAAAGCAATGTTGAAAATATTGTAGAATCTATTTCAAGTGTTCAGAAAGAAATTGAAAACCAGTCAAATGGTGTAAAACAGTCAAATACTTCGATAGAACAGATTATGGAAAATATTCGTGCTCTGAACGATTCCATTGAATCTCAGTCTGCTGGTGTAAGTCATTCATCTACAGCGGTTGAAGAAATGGTTGCAAATATTGCAAGCGTTACTCAGATTCTTGAAAAGAACAATCAGGTTGTAAACCAGCTGACATCTGCTGCTGACAAGGGTCAGTCTCAGGTTCAAACTGCCGTTCAGACAGCCGATGCAGTTCTTCAGCAGTCGGCCGGTATTCTTCAGGCTTCAAATATAATTCAGAGTATTTCCAGCAGAACAAACCTTCTGGCTATGAATGCCGCAATTGAGTCCGCTCACGCCGGCGAAGCAGGAAAAGGTTTTGCCGTTGTTGCAGAAGAAATCAGAAAACTGGCAGAACAGTCCAGTACACAGAGCAAGGCTATCGACGAAAATCTTCGCTCGCTTTCTGAAGCAATTGCCAGAATTACAACAGATATCAATCTTGTAAAAACAGCATTTGAAAGCATTTACGATTTGTCTCAGAAAGTAAGGGAGCAGGAAACTGTTATTGCAAATGCAATGGAAGAGCAGAATACTGGTAACCAGCAGGTTCTTGAAGCAATGCGCTCCATTAGTAATTCAACTTCAGATGTTAAAAAAGGTTCGGCAAAAATGCTTACCGGTGGTGAACAGATTCTTAAAGAAATGCGAAACCTTTCTGAAGTTACCAGAGTTATTTCTGACAACATGAATCAGATTAACGACTTCTCTCAGAGAATTACTGATGCAATTGCGGTTACAACTGCTTCTACTAATTCAACTCAGGAAAACTTAAAGGGACTTATGGAAGAATTAAGTGCATTCAGTTTGAACGCTTAGTTTGAAAGTTTGTGCTTAATAGAAATAAAAGCTGCCTTTTTGCCAGTAATTGGTCAGAAGGCAGCTTTTTTATTGCTGGAGCGTTCCCGTTTCCCGCCGGGAGCCAATTTTTATTTTTATACGGCTAAAGAGCCGCGAAAGTTTATAAAAAGTTTATTAGTGCTTTTTTTCCCGAATGATTTCCCGGATGCTGTCTGCAAAATTACGTTTTCCAGTATGGAAAGAGAACAAAAAGTGTCTTTTTTCTTTGAATTCTTCGTTCTTTTTCTGAATCTGGGCCTTAAGGTTTTCGTAACGAACTTCAATCTTTTGCTCTTTTGCAAATGTCCGGATTTTGGCGGAAAGATTAAAGGTGTAGCAGGCATCCATGGTAAAAACGCCGTAGAAAAAGCCTATTACAAGACAGAAAGTCAGATGGTTGGTGAACCAGTAGAGCCATTCAAGAATTTTTGGGTGAATCAAAAAGTAGTAAACTGCGCTTAAAATTACCCAATAAAAAGAATACTGAGGGCAGATGATTCCTTTTATGTTTCCCCAGCAGTTGGAGTAATCCCAGAGTTTGATTTTCATTCCCTTTATAAAAATGAGTCCTGCAATGTATTCCATAACTGTGATACAGAAGGACATGATGATAAAAAGAACAACTTTTTGCAGCCAGGCCTGAGGAATAAAAGAAACGTCAAAATGAGCCAGAACAAAAAGTACGCAGAGGGAAAGTCCGTAAAGAGGAAGATATGGCCCTGTCAAAAAGCCAGGGTTTATCCACTTTCTTTCCGGGTTTGCTTTAGAAAAGAATCTTCGCCATAAAACTTCGATTCCCCAGCCAATCAGGCTTCCTGAAAAAAATAAAAAAGTTAAAACAAGAAAAAGATTCATAATATATTTTCCTAAATGCCAAAGTTTTTAGTATTCAAAAAGAATTTAGTTTTACTATAATATTACAACTGAAAATTATTTTTCTTTGTAGTTTCCTGCATAGTTTATAACGCATTCGCTTCCGTAGATTTTGTGCTCGCCAACATAGCAGAGGCCGCTGCAGTCAAAATCTTTTAGGAAAATGTTTTTTCTGTGGCCGCGGTCTTTTACGCCATCATCGATTATCAGGTTTGCTACGATTTCCCAGGCGGAATTTACTCCGTAAGTGATGTTTTCTCCGGCAGTTTTGTAGCTTCCATAGCGTTTGATTCTTTTAAAAGGTGTGCTTCCGTCTGTTCCGTTATGACCGGTCTGTTTTGTCTTGCTCTGGCTTATTGCGTGATCCCGTGCAGACTGAGTGAGGCCAAATGAAGGATTTAGTATCTGAACTGGTTTCTGTTTTTTCAAAAATCTTACGGCTTCTTTTACAACTGAAACGCCTTCGTTTGTTTTGATATTTCTTGAACCTTCGTGATAAATCTTTTTATCAAAATTCTTTTTTCTTGGTTCAATGTACATTTCGCAGTATTTTTTTGGATTTGAGCGTGCCATGTTTGTTTCAAGAATAATATCCTTTTCAAGCTCGCTTAAATAGCTCACGTTTCTTGCCGTATCCAATTTTTTTAAATTCCATACGGAAGTGTCAATGTTTTCTCTTTTATAGTTTGAAGGAGTCTGACTTACAGCGCTTGCAGAAGATTTTTTTCCTGCGCTACCTGTTGTAAGGCATGAAGAAAAGAGAAAGATACTTAAGGCCGCTGCCAGAAGCATAAAAGATTTTTTCATAAGATAAATTCCTCCATAAAAAGAATGCAATAATACATATTTAATTATATATCAAGTATCTATTTATTCATCACTTTTGATGCATAAATTTTTGAAAAAATTGCATTCATCGTCGTTGCAGATAAGAGCTTCCGGCAAATTTGGATCGCAGTGAAAAACATGCCACAAAGGTTTTTCTTCTGTTCCGTAGCATTTGAATTGGTGAGTAACGCCTGCATCTTTTAGCGCTTTAAGCATTAGAGGCGCCTGTTCAAGCAAAAAATCACCTTTGCAGGTCATAACAAATGAAGGTGGAAAATTGCTTGTGATGTGGGAAGTCAGGTTTACAAGTTTAAATTCTTTTTTACTTCCCTTTTTAGGCATCCAGACGGCCATCTGCATTTTTGCGTCTTTGTTTCCATCAAGGGCATCATTCATGGTATATTTTCCACAGTTGAGGGCTATGGCTCGTATTTTCAGTTTATTGTTTTTTATAAATGGAAAGTTTTTTGCAAATTCGGGATTTGTAATGGCGCTTGCGTACATTGCAAGAAGGTGAGCACCGGCGGAATCCCCTGCGGCAAATATATTTTGAGTATCAAAACCATATTTTTGGGCATTTTGTAAAATCCAGGTAAAGACATTATCGGTATCCTGTAGAGATGCAGGAAATTTTGCTTCCGGGGCAATTCTGTAGGAATAATTTACAACTGCAAATCCCCTCTGACAAAGTTTCATGCCGTAGAACTGGTAAACATCCTTGTCTCCATAAATCCAGGCTCCTCCGTGAATGATAACAATTACAGGAAGTTTTTTTAGAGGAGACTGGTTAGTTTGAGCGTGGAAATTTGGTGAACCGGGCGCTTGTGAAGTTGAAGGAGAGGTGGAATTGTTTCTTTCTTCATTTGAATCTATGTCCGGACTTTCTTTTGGTCTGTAAACGTCAAGATACTGCCATTTTTTTAATTTTTTATCTGGGCCGTAAAGAATGTTGTCAAAACGGATTACATTTTCAGGAGTGATCTGCCCCTGGTCTCTTTTTTGGTCGATAAGGGAAATTGCTTTTCTGAATTTTTTAGCCTTGAAACTGTAAATTAAATTTTTCATAAAAACCTCTTTTTATTGCTGGAAATAAAGGCTTTTTTTTACAGTAGCGGTATAGTAATTTTGGCTTCGAAAAGAATGGCGAAGTAAAATTGAACTGTGAGAAGTGTTGCCGAATTTTTTACCAGCTTCTTTTGATTAAGATTATTTGAAAAATTAAAGATTTTCAAGCGATGATTTTGAGAGAGAAGTTTTTGATAGCTGTTATTTTAATTGCGGAAATTTTCGCTTGAAGGAGATTTTGTGGCCAATCAAGTAGCTTATGGAAGCGAAAAGGTGGATTTTGGCATGGGATGATTTGAATGTTTTCAATATTTTCTGATTGTAAGAAGCCTTTGCTGGAAAGTTTTGATAATGTAAAATGGTCTGGCGGAAGACTTTGCTTACAGTAAAAAATGATTTTTTTTCTGTAAAACACTTGATTATTTTTTGGGAAAAGTATATAGTTTCTTTCGTTGCGAGATACGCAGCCTTTTTGCGGCAGTCATATAACGGCTCATTATCTCAGCCTTCCAAGCTGATGACGAGGGTTCGACTCCCTTCTGCCGCTCTTATAAAGCTAGTTGATTTGGTTCAACTAGCTTTTTTTGTTTTAACTAATAATCTTGTTTATTTCGGGAGTCGAACCCTGCGGGTTCTACGGCTCCGATAAATCTCCGCCGAAAAATGCTAAAATTGCTAGGCGCAATTTTTATAACATAATTTTATATAGAAAAACTATAAAACATTATCTACAATCTTAATAATATAGAATGTTGTGCTTTCCGGTTGAATTAAAGAACGCAAATTGTTCACGTATTATATGTGAAATTTACAGGGCAGGTTCGGTTGGATTGCGAAAAAAAGGAGGTAACATTTATGTCAAATGAAGAATCAATTGACGCATTAAACGAAATTAGAACTTATTGTGCGGCAAATCTTCTGGATGCACTGGATTATGTTATTCAGGTTATGAAAAAGTTGAAAGAAGATGGAGTAGAAAATCCATTGGAAACGGATTTTACTAAGCTTGCAAAATAAATATCTAGGAGAAAAGAAAAAATGATAGGATCTGCTTGGTCATTGCTGCCGGCTGTGGTAGCTATTGTGCTTGCGCTTATAACAAAAGAGGTTTATTCATCTCTTTTTGTTGGAATTATTATAGGTGGAATTTTTTATACTGCTGGAACAGGGGGAGGATTTGGTACTTTTCTTTCTCATGTTTTTACGGAAGACGGTCTTGTAGGTCAGATTTCTGACTCTTATAACGTGGGTATTCTGTTTTTCCTGGTTTTGCTGGGAATTATGGTTGCCTTGATGAACAAGGCTGGTGGTTCCAAGGCTTTTGGTGATTGGGCAAAAAAGCATATCAAGTCTAAGGTTGGAGCACAGGTTGCAACTATCTGTCTTGGAATTTTGATTTTTATCGATGACTATTTTAACTGCCTTACTGTTGGTTCTGTAATGAGGCCTGTAACTGAAAAATACAAGGTTTCCAAGGAAAAACTGGCTTATTTAATCGATTCTACTGCTGCACCAATCTGTATTATTGCTCCTATTTCTTCCTGGGCGGCTGCTGTTTCTGGCTTTGTAACTGAGGGAGAAAACGGTATTGCACTCTTCTGCAAGGCAATTCCATTTAATTTTTACGCAATCTTTACCATTATAATGATGTTTGCAATGGTTTTTATGCGCTTTGAATTTGGAAAAATGTGTGACTATGAAAAAGCGGTAGAAATAATGGAAGAAAAAGCCGAACAGGATGAAAATCAGAAAAAAGGCATTGTTCTGGATCTGGTTTTTCCAGTTGCCGTTCTGATTGTTCTTAGTGTTCTGGGCCTGATTTATTCCGGTGGATTCTTTGACAAAGAAAGCGAATGCTACAAAAACTTTATTGAAGCCTTTGCAAATTCAGATGCATCTGTAGGTCTTGTGTTCGGATCTTTTGGTGCCCTTCTGGTTTCTATTATTTATTATATTTGTCGCCGGGTTCTTAATTTAAAAGAATGTATGGAATGTGTTCCAGATGGTTTTAAGGCCATGGTTCCTGCAATTTTGATTTTGACTCTGGCATGGACTCTTAAAAATACAACTGATTCTCTTGGTGCAAAGGAATTTGTTGCAGGGGTTGTTGGCGGAAGTGCAGCAGGATTAAAAATGTTCCTTCCAGCAATTATCTTTGTGATTTCCTGTCTGCTTGCTTTTGCAACAGGAACTTCCTGGGGAACTTTTGGTATTTTGATTCCAATCTGTATTGCTGCTTTTCCGGACAGTTCTGACCCAATCAGAATTATTTCTATTTCGGCTTGTATGGCAGGTGCTGTTTGTGGCGACCACTGTTCACCGATTTCTGATACAACTATTATGGCCAGCGTTGGTGCCCAGTGCAAACACTTGAATCACGTTTCAAGTCAGCTGCCATACGCAATTTCCTGCGCTGTTATTTCATTTTTGACCTACATTGTTGCAGGTGTAACCCATGGTATAAACGTAGTTTTGAGCGCTGTAATTTCCATGGTGTTTGGTACTCTTTGTCTTTTGTGCTTCCTCTTCTTTATGAAGCAGAAGGTTGAAAAGAAAAATAAAGAGAACTAACAGAAATATTTCTTAAAAAAATGCGCAAGGGCGTGGAGCGGCAGCAGAACTGAAAATGGCAGTTTTGCTGCCGTTTTTAGTTCTGCTGGCCACCGGAGCGAAGGAGCCTGAGGTAGGGGCAAATTTGAAGCTGGGGTGGAGAATATTTTGACTTTTCTGGAAATGTCTGGTGAAGGGAAATGTCCCTGTAGGCGAGAGAGTGAGAAGGCTGACCGTAAGGGAACCGCGGAAGGCCCGA
Organism: Treponema sp.; assembly: GCA_024693915.1. Classification (GTDB taxonomy): domain Bacteria; phylum Spirochaetota; class Spirochaetia; order Treponematales; family Treponemataceae; genus Treponema_D. The sequence continues at coordinate 5,750 of JAILKG010000282.1, read as the reverse complement.
CCTGTGAAAGAGCTTTGAGCCTCTGGCGAAAGCCCTTTCACAGGATGCGCCCAAAAATAAAGTTGTAAGGGCTTTGACTAAGATTGTCGAAAATAAGAGTGGATGGAGAGTTCATTTAAATTAGTGAGACAGGCTGGAAAAGAGAAATAAGGGGATAAAGGGTTTTTTTTGCAAAAGAACAGCTTTCACTTGCAGAGAAGCCGGGTGGCTTTTATAAAATGTCTTTTATAAAAATTAAATTTTTTGCCAATTTCTATTTCCCATGTTAAAATAATTTTGTTAAGTGTCGAGGTAGGATATGAAATTAAAAGCAAAATTTTCCATCATCGCGATTGTTGCTTCTTTTCAGATGGCAATTCTTGTTCTGTTTACTTTTGTTGGATTCTCTTTTACAAAGCAGCTTTCAAACTATCAGTATCTGGAAAATTCGGCTCAGGTTGGAATTTTAGGTATCACAAACTACCTTAACAAAACTGTTTCCTGGGGTGTAGATCTTGATACAATTCACACCGACTGGCAGAAAGAACTTATTTCCGTAAACAAAAAGATGCACCAGCTTCAGGATAGTCCTGTCATTAAGCTTTTTCCGGAGGAATTTGCTGAAAAAAGTGACGAGGCTAACAAAAGCTGGACAAAAATTTTAAGCAAGGTAAATCCTTTTAACAATCAGTTTAAAACAATGCAGGATACTCCTCTTGCAGACAATATCAAGGGATATGTAAGCCGAAACGGAATTATTGCCGCTTACGAACTTTATCCTGACGACAAAAATATGGAAACAGTTTACAGCCAGCAGCTTTTGATTCATACCCAGATGCGTGATTTGATGAAGGAACAGGCAATTCTTCAGGATTATCTGGGGGAAATGAACACAATTCTGGTTGAGCAGCTGGAAAAATATCAGAAAATGATTTATCTGGTGGAAACAATTCTAGGTTTGATTTTCTGTGTTTTGATTTTTGTACTTATTTTCAGCGGAACCGATGTTGTACGAAAAAATATCCTTAAAATCAGGGATTTTTCTTCTGAACTTGCTGAAAAGAACTTTTCAAAGGAAATTTTACCTACAGGAAGTAATGAAATGCAGGCGCTTATGCGCAATATGAACGGAATGGTTCAGGCAATTAACGACTTCTTTATCATCGTAAAAAAGACTGCCGCAAAAGCAATTTCTTCCGGTTATTCTATTAACGATTCGGCAACCAGTACGGCTGCGGCAACAAATGAAATTAATCTGAATATTGAATCGATTACCCAGGAATTTGAGCAGATTGATGCTTCTGTAAACAGAACAGTAGAAGCTGTTGATGAAATTAACCGTCAGGTTGAAATTCTGGTTATTGATAATTCGGAACAGACCAGCGCCATTGATGAAAGTTCTTCCAGCATTCTGGCTATGGCAGAAAAATTGCAGAGCATTAAAGACAATGCTATGGAGCGAACAAAGAGCGCTGAAGAAATGAGAAATCTGGTTGCAGATGGTGATCAGAAAATTGCTTCTACAACGGAAATTCTTGAGGACGTAATGTCAAAGCTGGACGAAATTGGTGAAGTTATTACGATTATCGATAGCGTTTCTGAGCAGACAAACCTGCTTTCTATGAATGCCGCAATTGAATCTGCTCACGCCGGTGAATACGGAAAGGGCTTTGCTGTTGTTGCTGAAGAAATTCGAGCCTTAGCGGAAAGTACGGCAGATAATGCCCAGAAAATCAATGAGTCTATTACAAATGTTATTAAGCGTGTAACTGAGGCGAATGGTTCAAGTAAGGATGCCGCAATAGCATTCTCTAAAGTATCCAATCATTCTGCGGAAGTTATTGATTCCTTTAAGGAAATTACAAACGGAATTGAACAGATTGACGCCCAGACAAGGCAAATTACCCAGAAAACCGATCTTACTGCTTCTGCGGCCGATAAAATTAATGGTTACTGCGTAAACCTTGCTTCCCAGCAGGATACGATTTCTGTGGAAATTTCTTCAATTAATAACCTCTTTAAGCAGGCTTTGGAAGAAATTAAGGGAATTCAGATGGGAACTGAAGACATTGTAAACAGAATGGCGGCGGTTGGTTCCCTGAGTAAGGAAAGTTATAAGAATATGACTGACCTTGAAAATGTGCTGGAGCAGTTTAAGACTTCTTCAGAAACCGACGCTAAAGAGCAGCAGGAAATTGAGGAAAATACAATTCAGAATGTAATTTCTCCAGAACTGGAAGCTCAGCTGGCAGAAGATTTTGCAATGGAAGAAAAAGCCGGAGAAGAAGTAGAATTTGATCCGGATAGCGTAACTGAATACTAGACTTGTAATTTTTGAAAAATGCGCAAGGGCGTGGAGCACCTGCAAGTAATCCCTAAATCTCTGTTACAAAAGCGGGAATTGTGCTAAACTCCCCCTATGTTAGGATTTTTCTTTAAAAAGAACTTTTACGAAGGCTGGGACAATGTGATGTTCTTTATTGTCCCGAACCTTATTCTGGACGCAGCGCTCCTTTTGCTTGGAATTCCTGCGTTTTTTGTAACTCAAATGCCGGATAATCTGGCATTTGCGGGAATAATTATCTGGGCCGTTCTTGCATTTTTTGCTTGTGTTGCAATCGCCCTGACTTCCCTTTCCTGGGCGGAGCTTTCTCACGATATCGTAAATTACGGCGTACCGGAGCTTAAGGATTTTTTCAAGTTCATGAAGTCATCAGTAAAGGACGCTTTTAAGTTTGGCGCCATCTGCTTTGTGGTTCTGGTGATTACCGTTGTCGGCGCCGCCTATTATTTCACTCCGTATTTTAAGGGAACCACAACTGGTACGGAAACAGCCGTAGTTGAATCCTCCGCTATACAGACCGTTACAGACGCTGCAACTAATCTTGAGGCAGCCGCTCAGACTGGCACTCAGGGCTCCTTCATCGGGCTTCTGGCAGGCTTTGTCTTCTGCTGGATTGCCCTTTCAATTTTTATGGCGCTTTTCTGGTACCCAGCGCTGCGTTCCTTTATGCACAACCCATTTGGAAAGAGCATCAAAAAGTGCTTTATTCTGCTTTTTGACAATCTTGCCTTCTCAGTTGTTCTGGGCTTCTACAATGTTTTCCTGTTTCTGATTTCTATTGTAATGCTTGGAGTTGCTCCTGGTATGGCGGGAATTGGTCTTGCCCGGGAAAACGCCCTGTACCTGCTGATGAAAAAGTACGACTATCTTGAAGAACTGGACAAAGCAAAAGAGCCGCTAAACAGTCCGAAACGCCGCCGTATTCCGTGGCGCGATCTTCTTGCCGTTGACATCGAAAACACCGGCACCAAAGGCTTTAAGGGCTTCTTTATGCCGTGGAAAGAGCTTGAAGACCAGGGTGCCAAAACCGTGACCAAAAAGCAGGACGACATCGAAGAAGACGAAAAGTGGCGGGAAGAATAGACTATTTAAAAATAATACGGGGGCACCGGCACCGCTCAGGGCTACCCTTCACTACTATCTAAAAAAAATAAGATTAGAGACTGCCTTCCTAAACAGAGAAGCCGTCTCTAATCTTTTTAGACGCCCTTCGCGGTGCCGTCGGGCTTTTCGGGGTTCACCGTCTAACCGCGGCTCATTCCTTCGCTTTATCGGGATTGTTGATTTCGATAAACTCAATCAACGCCCCCTCTTTCGCTCCGGAACAGCCCTTATGGGCTGCCCCTACAATCCCTTGCCTGAGATAGATATCCTTAATCGGAAATACGGGAAAGCGTTCCTACATATGCACCGCTAAAGGTAATCGAATTCCAGCCATCTTCAGAAGTTGCATTTATTCCACTCGAAAATTTTAATAAAAACTTGTCACCGTCTTTTTCAAGCGTACTTAATGCCGTTCCCACATAATATTCTTCCGAGAAGGTATCATCCGTATATCCCTGTGAGCTCCAAGTACCGTTTTCCACATCAATGCTTATTGTCATGTAAACCGTTTCCGTTCCATCAGCAGATTTACAGATTCCCTTATATTTTCCACTAGGTGATTTTTCTGTTTTTGTCACTGTTGCTGCGGGCATGTAAGGGCGGTTGTTCCAGTTATCAAATCCCCAAACACAATTCCCCGTAATTTCATCCAATCCCCAGTGCCAGAAACGAGGTTGTGGTACACCATCAGAAATTGAAACATATACACGTAATACTCCATCCACAGACTTGTATTCCGGTTTATTTTCTACGGTCGAAATAGTACAATTGGCCCAATCAAATGATGAATCATCCATATATTCTTCATCATAAGCGTAGTAGACAACACCATCTCGGATTTGCTCATCTGTTAAGTTCATATTTAAGGTTTGATGACAATAATCTTTTCCATCAGTAGTAACAATAAACCCAAGTAAATCATAATTCTTCAAATCAATATCGTAATAGTACCAGGTTGGATTTTCATTTATGACCTCTTTAAGTTCATTTGTTTCTCCTTCAAGACCTATACCCATTAACCATGTTCCAGTTTCTTTGAATACTATACTGTATTCTTTTCCAGAATAAAGAGGACCTGCAACAAGAGCACCATGTAATCCAGAATACGCAACACGATTTGAAACATCCAAACAAGAATCAGATATTCTGTTTGCACCAAATACATTCTGATAAGAATAAAGATTAAAACGATAATATTCTCCATCGTTACCATAACTGAATACAAACTTATACCTGTAAGTATCATCTGTAATTTTTTCAAGTTTATGATACTTTTCTCCATTGAAATATAAGCAATCCTCTACCCAATAACCCAAACCAGGAAGTCCTCTGCTGTTCATTACATAACCATCATTCGTTGTTTCTGTAAGTGTAAATTCCAGCTTGTCGTTGAATTTTACAAGAAGGTACTTGTCCTGGTTGGTCGTGTTTGTAATGCTAAAAAATGATGCATCGTTATTGTACTTAACTCCTTCAACCGATATTCCTGCCGGGTCTTTTCCATCATACAAATTCAAATTTGACATATTATAAAATCTCAAAGAAGAATATGAATAATTGTCATATCCAGTATGCCATGGATTATCAGTTCTTGCCGAAAGAACGGGTCTTGCAAGTATACTAGAATTTGCCGGCACACCTATTATTGAACCCTTTACAAAGTCCATTTCTTCCATAAAGTAGGCTTTTGTAAATTCACTATTGTTGTTTTCTTTAAAAGCTTCATTAGCCCACATCAAATGGTATTTTCCATACTCGTAGTCTTCCTCTGTCAGAATATCAGCATATCCACCAGAAACAAGCTCACACTTAATATTTTTTAAAAAGATCGTATTCGGAATATTGTCAGAGATAGAAATTCTTAAATACGGATTTCTATCACAATCTATTGCTCCATATGAATCCGCCATATGTCCTTTCTGATAGACAATGTATGAAACGGAATCAACATCTTGTCCAGCCGGTAAATATCCAACTTCACTCCATGACCAGCCACAGTTATTTGATTGGTCATTATTTCCGAATGCTGTACCTGTTCTAAATCCGTTAGTTTCATTCTGAGCATTTACCGTATATGTAATTTTATAAAGTCCATATCCTTCTTTTGGAATTACCATCCAGACAGCTGCACCCTGCTTCCAATATTCTGTAGATTTATAGGTACCTTTAAAAGTTACCACTGCTTCAGAAAGACCTTCATTTTCCCGCGAAAATACTTCAACATCCTTATAATCTTTTTCAGACCAGACATTTGCTTTTACTTCCCGGGCATCTTCTTCGCTTTCTTCCTGAATGCGGATGTTTTTTACAGATACAGTAACTG
>JAILKG010000261.1 GCA_024693915.1 Treponema sp. | reverse complement strand
GGTTTCAATTAATCACGAAAACAAGGCCCGCACAATTCATATTACAGCCGGAATTAAAGGCAACGAAAACGCACCAGATGTTGAAGCAAAAATCAAAAAGGCAATTCATGAAAACTGTGTATTTTCAGGCGACGTAAACATCAGCTTTGAGGGTTCCTGGAAAAATATGAAAAAGCAGGCAATTCTTTTTTCTAAGATTATCGTGCTTGCAGTTCTTCTCGTATTTGGTGTAATGGCCGGAATGTACGGAAGCTTTAAAAAGCCGTTTATCAATCTGTTTACAATTCCATTTATGTTTATCGGAGTTCTTCTGATTTACTTTTTGACAGGACAATCTATTTCCATAATGACGATGGTTGGTCTTGTAATGCTTGTAGGTATTGTTGTAAACAACGGTATTGTTCTTGTTGATTACACAGGACTTCTTGTTGCACGCGGACTTTCAGTTGAAGCTGCCAGTCTTGAAGCAGGAACTTCACGACTTCGCCCGGTTTTAATGACTACACTCACAACAATTTTGGGAATGCTCCCCATGAGTTTTACAAGTCAGGGGTCTTCTTCACTTGTACAGCCAATTGGACTTTGCGTTGTTGGCGGATTAATTTCTAGTACCTTTGTAACCCTTGTCCTGATTCCAGTTTTGTATGCTCTGATGTGTCGAAATGAAGCCATCCCCGTGGTTGAGTGCTCGCGAAATATTCGGTCCCTGAGTTCGTCGAAGGTCGAATCCACCACCGCAACCGTAACAACAAATCTTCATCGCTGCGAAATAATTGCCAATCAGTCTGTAGAAGATGATATCATCGAGCAGCTTGAAACAACAATATCAGATTTTGAGTACACAATTGATGAAAATCTTTATGGGCGTGGTCGCAGCTCAAGAAAACTTGGAAACAGTGTATGGCCGGAAATGAACTTCGTTCTAACAGCTTACGTTACCGAAGATGATGCAGAACTTGTAAGAACCTGCATAAATCAGATAAAAGAAAAGTTCCCTCATGAAGGAATAAATCTTTTTGTACTATAAAAAACTTAGAAAAGGGAATAGATATGGTAGAACTTCGCCCGCTGGAAGCCTCTGACATAGAGCAGTTTATAAAAGATAATCAGGAGACCTTTAATTACGGCGCGCTTGAAGAATTCGGAATGCGTGATAATCATTTTGAAGAAGACGAGCAGATTATCTCGAGGGAAACAATAGAAAACTCCATCGCAGAAGGCGAAGCCTACCGTATTGTCGTAGACGGTAAAAAAGAAGGTGGTCTTGTTCTCAGAGTAGAAGGAACAAAGGGAGATTTAGACCTGCTTTTTGTTTCTCCCAAAGCCCACAGCAAAGGCATCGGCTATGCAGCCTGGCGCCAAGTTGAAAAACTTCATCCTGAAGTAACTCTATGGGAAACCGTCACCCCTTATTTTGAAAAACGGAACATTCACTTCTACGTAAACTGCTGCGGATTCCATATTGTAGAATTCTTCAACAGCCATCATCCGAACCCAAATGATCCCGATAGCCACGAAACTCTGAATGAAAAAAACGGCCTTTTTCCAGAAGGCATGTTCAGATTCGAAAAGCAAATAGAGCGGAAATAATAAGTCACTAGAAGTCCAGAAGGCTGGCCGTCTGGCAGATAATCCAAAAAGACAGAGTCTTGTTGGCGGAGGTTTAGAAAGGGCAACGTTGCCCTTCTCGGGTTTCCAAAGGGCAGAGCCTTTTGGTGGCTATGAAGTGGAGAAAAAAAGCGGTGAAAGTTTCCTTTTGGGGAAGCTTTCATTTGCCCGCGCTTTTCGGAACGGAAGAGACAAGGGGTCGAGGGGATATGCCCTCGCACAATAGAAGTTTGTTCGCAGATTTTTGTAAAAAACGCGGGCAAACTTCTATTGTGTTAGAACTTGGCTACAAGTTCTGGGGGTGCCCAAAGGGCTCATTTTTCTCGCGGATTTGTTGATTTTTCTGATAGCGTAACGTTGCTTTATCTCTGCAATCAAAAAATAAAGGCCAGATGACAGACCTAAAAATCCGCGAACGGATAACTGTCATCTGACCTAAAAAAAATGTCATCACTTAGTTCTCGTAAAAAGCAAATGACATAAATCAATTTTTATCGTTCCATGTCATAATCCCGTCTGTGAGCTTTTTTCTTTCTCTGCTCAGGTTCATGGCTGACGGAATCATTTAAGACTTTCAGCTTTGCAAAAACAGTGGCCTTGTCTCCTGCCTTACTGTTCATCCATTTATCAACGTATGCGGAATGCTTT
>JAILKG010000240.1 GCA_024693915.1 Treponema sp. | reverse complement strand
CGGAAGGGAACGAATCGTGGGGCAAAAATGCTCTGCTTGTGGATGACGCGAAGCGGCATTTAATGGTTCCCTTGCCACAAGCAGCGCATAGCGCAGTACTGCGCGATTTTGTAACCACGAGATATTGACCGTAAGCCAATTTTGAAGTTGAAACTATAAAACTCGAAATTAAGTGTAATTAGTTCTAATTTCACGCTATTTAATTTCTTTAAGTCTTGAAAGCAGCAGCCTTGAAGAAACCATATTCTTGTCTAAAGAAAGGGCGTATTCAGCAGAGTGGCGGGCGTTTTTGTAATCTGACATTTCAAAATAGATTTCTGCCATCCTCTGCATAACTTCCGCTTTTTTACCGCTGGAAGCCGTTCGTCCAAAAGCCTTTCCGTACAAATCCAGAGCTTCTTTTCTTCTGGATAGAGAATCATAAATATTTGCCAGGTTCACGCAGGCCTGGTCACTGGCAGAAGCTTTTACAAATTTAGATGAAGAATATTCATTTTCTTCAAAAACCAGTAATTCGTGTAAAAGCAAAGCATCATCCGCCCTATTCTGCAGGGCCGCAAAATATGCTCCATATTCAAGAGAAGGAAAATCCACCTGGTGAACTTTTTTAATAAGATTTTCAAAAAAGAGCTGGTCCAGAGGAATTTTATATTTTGAAGATACATATCTTGAATATAATATCCAGGCAGAATCAGTTTCCTTGTGATTCAAAAGGAAGCTTAAAGCATAATCAGTCATAAGTTCCGGATAAACTGAAGGAGCAATGGCATTTTTCTCCAGAATGTGCCAGAGATCAGCTGTTTTTTCCTTGTCACTCAGCTTCTTTTCCATTTTGTAGCGTAAATCCAGACGGATAATGTAAAGAAGAGGGTCTTTTGTTCTTTCAAGGCTCTCTTCAATTCTGAAAATTGCATCGTTTACAGGAATTATCACTCTGGAATCGTATTTTTCCATCTCCAGAGTCTGAAGGCCTTTATCGCTTAAAGAAAGCTCAACAAAATCCTTTTCCATTTCAAGGCCGCTTCTCCAGGCAAAATCTGCATATAAACTTAGAGCCGGCACAAAATCAGGCCATTTATTAACTGCGAAAGTGATTAATTTTTTTCCAGCCTGGTCATTTTTGTTATCAAAAGCCCAGCGGGCACTGTTTGTAAACAGGTAGGCAGCCTTTTCTTCAGCCGGACTTACTTCTCTTTTGTTTTCACCATTTTTTGAAGAGATAAGAGAATCATTCAGAAGTACCCAGCCATCCTCGTTTTCTTCCAGAGAAGAAATAAAGGTCTGGCGGATTTTTTCTGCTCCCTCCTCATCCCCTAACGATGACAGGGCATCGGATTCTAAGAGGCTCACTCTAACCTCTTCATCCATTTTCTGAAATTTGTTTATTCGGTTTTTCAAAAGTTTTTTTGAACTTTCCAGATAGTTTACTGCATCTCCAAAGCGCCTTGCATCAAAGCAGACCAGGGCCCAGAAATAGGCATCCCGGGAATCGTAAACAGTTTCCGGAACTATTTCAAAAGAACTTTCATAGGCCCCCTTCATCAGGTTCAGGATTGCGCAGTTTCGGAGCCAGGAATTATCCTGACTTCCCGTCCATGCGTCATAATAAACGGGATAGTAATCAGGATTTTTATAAACAGTATGCTTTAAGCCAGCCTGCTCCTTTCTGTTCACATCTGAAAAAACAACTTCAGAATAAATGGAACCGTATTTTGTTCCGCTGAGTTTTTTTCCATAAGAAAGGGCCTCGTCTATTCTTTCATTTCTTAAAAGAAAATCTGTAAAAACGGCCCTCAGTTCGATGTTTTCAGGATTCTTTTTTATGGCGTTGGCAAGAAATTTTTCTGCTTTCAAATTTTCATCGCACTGCCTGTAGCGCCTGAAAATACCCAGTTCAGCCCAGGCGCCAAAAGCCTGTTTTTCAATTTTAGACAGCTCCTGGCAGGCTTCTTTGTAAAGTTTTTGATTAATAAGGGAATCTATACGGTCTAAAGAAGAATTAAAAGACCTTTTTTCTGAGGAATTTGAACAGGAAAAAAAAAGAGGCAGTAAGAAGAGCCAGAACGCCAGTATGGGTAAAACTTTTCCTGCTGCCTTTTTCATATTAAAAACCAATTATTTTTCTAAATCCTTGCTGATTTTATCAAGTACTGCGTTTGTAAACTTGTGAGAATCGTCTTCTCCATAGCTTTTTACAATTTCTACTGCCTCATCAATTACAATTGAAGGAGCAGTTGTTTTCTGGAAAAGCATTTCGTATACACTGATGCGCATTACCGAAAGAGCAACTTTATTGATTCTGTCCAGAGACCATTTTTCAGAAAGATGGCTGGAAATAAGAGAATCAATCTGCTCAATATTTTCGATAGTTCCCTTGATTAAAAAGCGGGCAAAAGTAAATATTTCTGCCTTTTTATCGGCATCAAAGCTTTCAAAACTCTGATAAAGTCCGTCTGACAGAAAATATTTTATGTTGTTTACAGGAACAGGATTTTCGTTATCACCGATTACCTGTTCCTCGTTAGAGTTGTCTTTTTTTTCATCCTCAAACTGGTCACGGTCAATCCATGAAAAATCCAGGAGGTCGTCAATTTCAATTCCACCTACAGACCAGGAATAAAGCGCCTGGAATGCAAGTATTCGTCCAATTCTACGCATTGTCTATCCTTTCTTATTATGTTACCAGGACAGAAGCTTGTCTAATTCAGCGTCAGTTTTCTTGTACTCCACATTTTTTGAATCAGCTGTAAGCTCATTTACAATTTCCTGGGCAGCCTGCTGAAGATATTCCATCTGCTTCTGTTTGCCAAGAGCATTTCTGATGTAATCGTATACTGTAACAGTTGTATCTGGTTCAACAACATCGCTCAAAGAAAGCATCTTTGCATCGTATTTTTTGATAATTGTATAGAAAAGGAAGCCGGATTCTCTTTCTTCAAGACCTGAAACCCAGCCCTTTTCCTTTTCAAAAAGGTCAAGGAGTGTTCCGTAAGAAACACCAAGCTGCTGTGCACTCAACTGGCTTTTGTTTACCAAAGCTTCACCAGCCTGGAAACCAGAACCTTCTTTTTTAGAATCAACTGAAAGCTGATTTGTAGAAATCTTCTTGTCTTTAAGCTTTCCGTACAAATCATTTGCCTTTACACGAGCCTTTTCAATATCACCGGCAGCAGGAACATTTACAAGATAAAGTTTAATCATATCGTTCCATACGAAAGATGTTTTGTTCAGCTCGTAATAACCGCGAATTTCTTCATCACTGGCAAAAACCTGCTGAAGTTCATTCTGCTTCTGGCTCAAAATATACTGCTGTGAAATCATCTGAGATTTTAAGTATGCCTTGTAATCCAGAACAGAAAGTCCTGTCTGCTTTTTCATGTATTCATCCAGAGACATATTTGTCTGCTGTTTTACGATTTCTTCAAACTCCTGTTCAGTAACCTTTTTACCGATTGACTGAGAAACAGTCTGCAAAAAATATTCTTCAACTGCGCTGTCTGTAACTGTAAGACCAGCTTTTGCTGCAGCCTGAACAACAACCTTTTCCTGAATCAGGGAATCAAGAACCTTTTTTCTGTCTTTTACAGAAATCTGGCTTCCTGTCTGCTTCTGATAAACTTCAACTCGTGTTTTAAGCTGTTTTACGGTAATAGATTCATTCTTGTTCAGTTTTACAACTGCCAGTACCTGAAGATCTGACTGAGCAAAGATGCAGGCTGCTGTAAATACCATCATAAGAGCTAAGACAAAACGTTTCATATAATTTCCTTATCCTTAAATTCTTTTTTTTATAGTTTGGACTACTGTTATAAAACAATAGTCCTTACAAATAGTTACAATTTTTTTACTCTTTATCAAGAGGAAGGCCTGCGCATATAGCAAACAACGCTTGCGAAAAACTTTTCATCAGAAAAGTTTTTTAGCTGTTTTCCAGAGGAAGGCCTCCGCTGATTGTAGCGCGGATTCGGCGTACTCCTGCAGAAGAAGACTGTTCCTTTTCAATCTTAAAATCACCAATCTGTAGAGTGTGCTGAACGTGAGGTCCACCGCAAACTTCCTTGCTGAACCAGTCCTTCTTTGCATCACGACCGATTGTGTAAACCTTTACCTGCTCACCGTATTTGTTTGCAAAGAGAGCGCGGGCTCCTTCAGCCTTTGCCTGATCAAGAGTCATTACTTCCATTGTTACAGGAAGGTCTTCCTTGATTTTTGCATTTACGATGTCTTCAACCTTCTGAATTTCTTCCTTTGTCATAGGGCGTTCAAAAGTGAAGTCAAAGCGCATTCTTTCGTTATTGATGTTACTTCCCTTCTGGGCAACCTGGTCTCCAAGAACATCAACAAGAGCCTGCTGCAAAAGATGAGTTGCAGTGTGATATTTTGTTGTAACATCAGACTGTTCTGCAAGACCACCCTTAGCTTTTCCGGCATCAAGAGACTTTGAAGCTTCCTGGTGTTTCTTTTCAGCTTCCTTAAAACCTTCTACATCAACTGTAAAGCCGTTTTCAGCTCCAAGTTCCTGAGTAAGTTCAAGAGGATAGCCGTAAGTTTCGTAAAGATTATATGCAACTTTTCCGCTGATAATCTTTTTAGGATTTTTCATAAGGTTTGGAAGAAGCTTCTGGAATTCTGCTTCACCTTTTTTCAAAGTTGTGCGGAATTTTGCTTCTTCGGCAGTAAGTTCGTCGTTGATTTTCTTTGCATTTGCCTTTAATTCAGGATATGCGTTTCCGAAATTTTCTACTACAACTTCTGCGATTTTTGCAAGGAATGAATCGTCAATACCAAGTTTCATTCCGTGGCGAACAGCACGGCGGATAAGACGGCGGAGAACATAACCTGCTCCCACATTTGAAGGGCTAACCCCTCTCTGGTCACCAATGATGAATACTGAAGCGCGGATATGATCTGCAATAATTCTTACGCTCTTGTCTTTTTCTTCATCTGAACCGTATTTATAGCCTGCAAGGGCTTCGATTTTTGCAATGATTGGCTGGAAAACTTCTGTAAGATAAACCGAAGTTTTTCCCTGAAGAATACAGTTTGTTCTTTCAAGACCCATACCTGTATCAACATTCTTCTTTTCAAGAGGAAGAAGAGTCTTTTCGTCAATGCGGTTGTACTGCATGAAAACGTTGTTCCAGATTTCCATCCAGTTTGCGCTGTCAGTTCCCTTGTTTGAACCTAGAGGAGGAAGACCTTCTCCAACCCAGTAGAAAATTTCTGTATCAGGACCACAAGGACCGGTTGGACCTGCTGCCCACCAGTTATCGCTTGCAGGAAGATATGCAATTTTATCTTCAGGCATACCGTTTTCTTTCCAGTAGCCGGCAGCTTCTTCGTCACGAGGAGCGTTTTCGTCTCCGGCAAAAACAGTTACGCTTATTTTTTTAGGATCAAGATTAAGCCATTTTGGGCTGGTTAAAAACTCGTAAGAAAATGCAATCGATTCTTTCTTAAAATAATCACCTAAAGACCAGTTTCCAAGCATTTCAAAACAGGTAAGATGGCTTGGGTCGCCTACTTCATCAATATCTCCGGTGCGGATACACTTCTGATAGTCTGTAAGACGTGTTCCAGAAGGATGTTTTTCTCCCAGAAGATAAGGAACAAGGGGATGCATTCCGGCCATTGTAAAAAGAACGGAAGGGTCATTTTCTGGAATCAAAGACTGTCCAGAAATTTCAGCATGATTTTTACTCTTAAAGAACTCAATATATTTTGAGCGTAATTCGTTTGCAGTCATAATAGAATATAGTACCATAAACGGGAGTTTTATTCAAATGGGTTTGAGTCTGAACATGTCTCCCTCATTATAAAGGGATTTAGCAAAAAAATTGGCTCTCAGCAGAAACCCTGTCCCTACTCCTTCTTAAGGGAAATTGATTTTCCTTCTGACGCATAAACTGTATCCGGAGAAAGGCGAACCGGGGTAAAGAGAATTTCATCCTTGTGCACGCGAATTTCTACCGTTGCTTTATGCTTTTTTGATTTTGGAGGAATTGTGATTTCTTCCGTGCGGAATTTCATGGCATAGGCTTTTACAACCAGATTTGTTTCAGAAAAAGAGCGGAACTGAATCACAGGAAACTGTCCTACTGTATCTACCGCATAAATTCCTTCAACAGCTCCGTTTTCTGTAAGAATTTTAAAAGCATTTCTATTGAAGGAATATTTATTTCCGCTGTCATCCACCCAGATTTTATTTTCTGTAAGTTCCTTCAGGTATTCATCTCCAATAGAAACACTCTTGTCTTCGCCAAAAACGTTCTGAAAAGACATTTTGCGGTAAGTTCCATCCCACTGGTTTGACTCTTTAATAACCATGTTTCCTACATCATCCTTAACATGAATATAGGCTTCATTAACCCCTGAAAGCATGATGTCAAAACGGCGCTTCATGCTGGAAATAATAGAATTTACAGTAGTAAGATAAATACCGCTTCTCCTTAAAGAAGAATCTTCCCAGGAATAAACACCTTCCGTCTCATCAGAAAGCAAAATAACTTCCTTATTTTCGTAATCAAAGTAGATATAGCTTGGTCTTGAAGAATTATTAGAGGTTTTGTACCAGAGTCCGCTCAAATATCGGGCAAAAGTTTCTACATTTCCGTTCTGAATACGGGCCAGTTCCTTTGCAGCCAGACGATTTCCGGTAATTTTAAGCTGGTTTGTCTGAACATAAGACTCTTTTTCCGGATTCCAGCTATACTCTGTCTGAATCTGGGTAATTCCAGAAGAAGAGGAACTTTCAGACTTGTCAGAGCTGTAAACCCAGACTGTATAACTCTTTCCCTGAGACTGAGAAAGTTCGTAGGCTTCCGTTCTTTCTGTCTGCTGAATAAAAATGGTTCCATCTGATGAAAAGCTTCCAATATTCTGAATTTCAACCATTCCCCTCTTCTTTTTGCAGAGATACATATTCAGAACAGTGTCGCCGTCAGTTTTTATTCCCTGATAAACCAGAGCTGTACGGTGGTTTCCTATCATATCAATTCCATTGTAAGAAAATGTTCTGATTTTTGAAATTTCAGTGGAAATTTCCGCACTTCTGTCATAAGAGTTTGTCTCTGAATTATAAAGTCCAATAATCAAAAAAAGATAGGGAGAACCGGCTTTTCTTACCACAATCACCTGATCATCAAAGGCATCTCCGTCAAAATCCAGAGTAAGAGTGCTCATCAGTGTTTCTGAAGGAAAAAGAGGTACAAAAGAAGTATACATTGTTCCTTCGGAAAGAAGATTTCCATCAGCAGAAGAAAGTTCTGAATCATCCTTGGAATTTGGAGTAACAACTACAGGGTGTATATTTTTTTCTGAATCCTTAAAGAAAATATTTTTTACAAAAATAAAAACAAGAAGAAAAAAGGCCAGAAATGAAAATGCTGTAATGACAAGCTTGTTTCGGGTTTTCATATCCAAAACTATACAGAATTTTGAGCCTTCGGTCGAGTAAAAAAAAGAAAAGTCAGAAAGAAAAGACCGGCGCTGGATTCTGTGATTCTGAGGATTCTGGCAAAAAAGTCTTTCTGCTTCCCTAAAATAGCAGCCAGGCTCATAAAAAAATTTGAAACTTTTACAAACTATGAGTATTTTTAAAGTATGGATAAAAAAGAATTGGATGATATCAGAAATACAAAACTTCCAACCTTAAACGACAATTCCGGAAAGATGGTAATCAATTCAGATTTTTACAGAATGGCCTTTCAATTTCAGGAAATTATGATGGTCTACGAAAGCGCCATCAAGCAGATTGTTACAAAACTTGAAATTCTGAACAAGGAATACAAGGTCACAGGAAGGCGCAATCCTATTGAAACAATAAAATCCCGTATCAAATCGCCGGAAAGCATAGCTGAAAAACTTACATCAAAAAATCTTCCAGTAACATTTCAGTCAATGATGGACAACCTGAATGACATTGCAGGCGTAAGGGTAATTTGTCCCTATATTTCGGACATTTATACAGTTAAAGAAATGCTTTTAAAACAGCCAGACATTGTAAAAATTGAAGAAAAAGACTACATCTCCTCTCCAAAAGAATCCGGCTACAGAAGTCTGCACATAGTAGTAGAAACACCAGTCTATCTTTCCCACACAGAACAACATGTAAAGGTTGAAATTCAGCTGAGGACAATAGCCATGGATTTCTGGGCAAGTCTTGAGCACGAATTGCGTTACAAAACAAGTTCCAGAGTACCTGAAAGCATTAGAAGGGAGTTACGCCACTGCGCAGAAACAATCGCGGACACTGACAGAGAAATGGAAGAAATTGCCATTGAACTTCAGGCCCTGGAATAACAAAAATGGAAAGCTTCAGGGCTGCTTTCAAAACTTTTCTTCCAGCCTCAAGCCCAATTTACCAGGCTAACCCCGAACCTCTTTTCCAAAGAGCAGCCATTCCTATTTTTTCTGCTTTAATTTACCACGGGAGATAAAATCCGTGGCATTTTTCTTTTTTGCAGAAAGTTCCTGTGCCTTCTTAGCAGCCTTTTCAAAAGAATCATAGGAATCGTTTTTCCAGGCTTTTCCAGCCTGCCCGGCTTTTCCAGAGGCGCCAGCTTTTGCAGAAGAACCGGCTTTTTCAGATTTCCCAGATTTTCCGGCACTTCCGCTTTTTACAGATTTTTCTGCAGTCTCTTCCCTCTTTCTTTCAGAGTTTTTAAAAGAAGACTTTTTCTGCTCCTGATTCCAGACTGCCTGATACTCTTTTTCAAGGCCTTTTTCCACACAGACAGACCAGTCTTCCGGTTCAGGGCGCTCAAACTTCAAAAGTTCTCCGCTATAGGGGTGAACAAATTCCAGAGTTCTTGCGTGAAGGGCCAGACGGTTAAAGGGATTTGTCTTAGCCCGATAATTTTCGTCTCCGCAGAGGGTATAACCCTTGTAGGAAAGATGGGCCCTGATCTGGTTTTTGCGACCAGTATCCAGAGATAGCTCAAAAAGAGTGTATTTTTTTCCCCGCAAAAGCACCTTAAAGTGGGTGACAGCGCTGATTGTTTTAAAAGAAAGTTTTCCATTCTTTACCTGAAGGCTTTTTTCGTGAATGGACTTTTCCTTTGAAGAATGAGAAGGGTATTTTTTATCAGCAGGCTTGTCATCCTCCCTGGGAACAAAACCAATATTGTGGGCATTGTAAGCCAAACCTTCATCAATTATTCCCCTGTCAGGCAGAATCATCTGCGGATTTTCAGGGTTTTCTGCAACAGCCCGGTAAAGGCGGCTTTTTACCATAGTCTGCCAGTTTTCCATTATTTTTTTCTGAGCCTGCTCGCTCATGGCAAACATCATTACTCCGGAAGTATCCCGGTCAAGGCGGTGTACAGGAAGAGGCTTGTGATTTTTTGAATAGGTGCCTTTTTTTCTTAAAATTTCTTCCAGAGCCGCCTCCGCCGTTTTATTGTGACTTCCCGGATAAGGAACAGAAAGCATTCCGCTGGGTTTATAAATTACTGCCAGAGCAGAATCTTCATACAGAAGCTCAATTTTTTCTTTTCCAAAATCTTTTTTGCCTTCCATTTTGTATTCTGTGCTTCTGTTCATTTTATTCCCCTTAAGCTAAAGTAAAATACTTTCAAAATCCACGCTGTCACAATCTCTGGTAATATCCATAGTTTTTCCATATCGCAGAAAATGAATAAGGCATTTTACAGAAGAAGCTTCCTTAATATCAAGCATCTCGCAGAGAGATTTTCTGTAACAGGCCAGCTGATTGCAATAAATTGAAGGATCCATAGACTGATCTGTCTTGTAATCCAGAATTGTATAAGTGCCGTCTTTATTTTTGAAAACCAGATCCATAACCCCGTTTACAATTTTTCCGGAAATATAACTTTTAAATGGAAATTCCGTTTTACAAAAATCTCCTTTTCTGGCTTCCAGAACATCTTTTCCTGCTGTGCCTGCAAAAAAAGCTTCTTTTATTGAAGAAAGTTCATTCAAAAGAATGTTTTTATCCTTCTGCTCTTTAAGGCTCGAAGCATATTTTTCAGGAAAATAAAAATCCTCACCTTTTACTGCGGCTTCCATGTAAGAATGAGCCAGACTTCCGAATGTGCTGTAGTCAAAATTGCCGTCAGCTCTTTCGATAATTTCATTTATCAGAGAAGAATTGCAGACTGATTTGACTGAAGGAGCTGCAGATGAAGGAGAAGCTTTTTGACCTGACAGCTTTTCTTCTTCTTTCAAAAGAGGATCTGAATCGTGGAGAGAACTTGGAGTTACATATTTAGGACTAAGGCTTTCCCTTTCCACAAGCTGAGCTTTTTCGTAAAAACCTTCCTTCTGCATGAATTCAAAAAGATTTTTCTTTTCTTCAAAAGTATTTTTTCTTTTCTGACCATCCTGACTGAAGATTCTCTTTACCGGCTGGATTTTTTCCTCATCAAAAGGCTTTAAGCCACTGTAGTTTTCGGAAGAATAGTGAGCATAGAATGGAAGAAGAACCTGAAAAACGCTTTCAACTCTTTTATTTCCACCCGGTTCATAATCAGAAGCATTTGCAATTGATGCAGAATCAAATTTTCCGCAAGTTACGTAAAGCTCGTCTATTGCACGGGTAAGGGCGACATAAACCACCCTGCGCAATTCTGCAGCAGCCTTGTTAAGCCTGAGTTCCTTAGTCTTATTGTAAAAATAATTTGAAGAGGAAGAAAGGTTTACAGAAAGCCCGTATTTTTTGTCATAATAAACAGGTCCGGAATTACTGTCCCTTGCACTGCCTTTATGGGCACTGGCAACAAATACTACCGGATATTCAAGTCCCTTACTTTTGTGTATGGAAAGAATATTTACACCCTGAACCTTTTCCATTGGAATATCCATATCTTCAAGCTTACTTCTTTCATCCATGTAGGCTCTTGCATTGTCTACAAAATCAGCAAGACTTTCTCCGTTATTTTTTGCCTTAAGAGCCAGAGCAAAAATCAGGTCATACATCTTTTCATACATTACCACACTCTGATTCCACAAAACCTCATAGCGGTAACTTCCCTTATACCAGAGTTCAGAGATTATTTCCGGGAGTTCCATACTTTTGATTTTTTCCTTCAATTCAAAATAGAAAGAGCCGGCCTTTTCAAAGCGGAAAAGACTTTCCTTTCCAAGCAGACTCTTATCAGAAAGGCAGAAAGGTTCTTCCCCTAAAAGAAGAATTCCTTCAGTTTCCTCTTCGCTCAAATTCACAAAAGGAGAAGAAAGAAGCTGAGCATAGGAAAGTCTGTCTTCCGGATAAACAAGAAGTCTGAGATAGGAAAAAATATCATTTACAGGGCCGTCATTAAAAAAGCCTTTAACGGTTTCAGTATTGTAAGGAATGCCGTGGTTTAAAAACATACGTTCAAAATCATTTTGAGTAGAATAATTTCTTAAAAGAATGGCAATATCCGAATATTTAAAAACCTTTCCGTTCACACCTTGTGTAACAAGAGTCTTTATTTTCTTTGCAATCCAGTCAGCCTCTGTTTCGTCTTCTGTAAGATATTCAGATGAAGAAATCTGGTCTTCTTTATCATAAAAAGCAAAATGCAGGTGGGGAGCATAAAATTCTTCAGGCTTTTCAGCTTCTTCAAGTTTTTTTTGCATATCTTCAGGAATTTCTACATGCTTGTAAACAGCCTCGTAAGCTTCACAGTCGCTTCCTTCCACATAAAAAGCAGAAGAATTTGTCTGAGCGGAAGAAGTATTGTATTCAGAAGTTAAATTTTGTCCGGCTGAAATTTTTTGTCCGGAAGAGAAATTTTGTCCGGCAACTTTTTCTTCACTGGCAGCACTTTTATAAGGAGGATAAACTTCTCCTCCAAAAATACTGTTAAAAGACGCAATCAGGGCAATGTGAGACCTGTAGTTTGTGTCCATGCGCAGGTTACCGTCTTTAAAATCAGAAGACAGGGCTCTAAAAACCGAAACATCTGCCCCTCTGAAAAGGTAAATACTCTGCTTTTCATCACCTACAAAAAAGAGCTTATCAGGATTCAGATCTTCAACTGGAGGAACAGATTTTTCCATCCTGTCTTCTTTTTCTGCCAGCATAAAAAGCATGTCCCTCTGCAGCTGGTTGTTATCCTGAAATTCATCAATCATGATGGCCTTGTATTTCTGCTTTTCAATTTTTCTTATTTCAGGGTAATCCCTTAAAATGGAAAGGGCCAGAGAAGAAATATCTTTAAAGCTCAAAAATCCGCTGCTTCTCTTAAAATTATTCAGTTCCTCCTGGTAGTCCTTCAAAAGAGGAATTAATGCTTCAAGTTTTCCGTAGGTAGAAAGATAGGCAGAAACAGCTTCAAAATATGGCTGAATATCTTCCCTAAAGGAATCCACATATTCTGAAAGAAGTTCGCTGTTTGCAATTTTTCCAGGTTTCTTTACAGTTAAAATTCCTCTGGATGATTCAAGAAATTCTTCAATTTCTTCTTTCTGTTCTGAAATAATCATCTCTTCAGTAAGTTCCGGTGCTTCTGGAATTCCATTTTCAAAAGCATCCCTGTAAGATTGCACAGTTTTTGTAGTATTTCCAGAAAAATTATTGTCCACTTCCTGCTTAAAACTTGTAGCCACCGAGAAAAAATCAGAAGCAGCCTTATTCCAGACGCGGACAATTTCCTCCCGCTGGAGTTTTAGGGAAGCATCAAAATCAATAGGCTCCGAAATAGGAGAAGCCTGGCTGACAGGATCTGAAAAAATCTCCTGGGCAGCAGTCACAAAATCATTTGTTCCCACAAGCTGCCTGATTACTGGATTTGAGCGGTTTTTCATAAGGTGCTCAAGGGCAAGAGATGCAGCCTTTTGATCCAGGGTATCTTTGTCCTGCACGAATTCCGGACTAATACCGTAAAATCTGCAGCCCATTTTTGCTATGGAAGCGCAGTAGCTGTCCAGAGTTTTTATATTAGCCTTGTAAAATTCCCTGGCTGCATCATGAGCCTTTTCCTTTAAAACCTTGTAAATTCTTGAAGACATTTCTGTGGTAGCCTTCTTTGTAAAAGTCAATGTTAAAATTTCTTCAGGCTTATAGTTTTTTTCAATTACAAGACGGCAATACCTTTCAGAAAGAACTGTTGTCTTTCCGGAACCTGCGCCTGCGCTTACAACCGAGTTTTTATCTGCATTTATGGCCAATTTCTGGCTTTTATCAAACTGTTTTTTTGCCATTTTATCTTCCCCTTCCTACATTAAATACTCTGCGGCAAACTGCTCTATAATCACAATTATTACAGTTGCTCCATAAAAACTTTTCCTCATCCAAAGAAAAGTCTGCCTCCTTGAGGGCATGAGCAAAATTTTCCATACATTCAAGGAATTTTTCCTGAGTCTGGGAATATTCGGCCAGATCTTGAGTATTTTTATTCTTTTTAAGCCCTTCCCCATCTCCGCAAACCATATAGAGCTTTTTATCCCTGATGGTATAATAACAGGCTGCGTCCACATGAAGAGGCCTTTCCTGATTTTCCAGCAGGAAGAAATACATAGGCATCTGAAAATCCGGATATTCGTGATTTTTGGAAAAATCTTCCTGATCAAAATAAAGATTTGAAGGAATAGTAGAAGTTTTAAAATCTACAACTACAAGATCTCCACTTGTGGGACTTGTAAGAATTACATCGATTTTTCCTTCTGCAATATAATCCTCTCTTTCAACTTTGTACTCAGCTTCTACAGCAAAAACTTTATAACCCGAAAACTTTTCAGAAAAATCAAGAAGAACTTCCCTCATATTTTCAAGAAGAGAAGAAGTCATCACAGAAAGAACTGTCTGAGCCATAAAACTCAAGTTCTGGCTTTCACTTTCCACCGCCTCATTTACAGCATGGCGGAAAAGATCCTCGTATTCCTTTGAAAAAGCCGGCTTTCCAGTAGAAATATCAAGACTGAGAGCCATATCTTTTTTCTTTAAAGCAAGAAAAAAGCATTCAAAAATAAGATGATTTAAAGTCCCTTTTTCCCATTTATCAATAAATTCCGCTTCGTTCACGCTTTCCTTAATCTTTGCCACAGAAGAAAGAAAATAATTTTTTGGACAGAAAAGGAATTTTTTAAGCTGGGAATAGGAAACCCGGCACTTTCCATTTTTTTTAGTTATGGAATAAGATTTCTGCTTTTTAAATTCTTTAAGTTCAGAAGCAGGCTCCGAAAGGCCCCCTTGAGAAAAAGGAAGCAGGCTAATCCATCTGTCAGAAGAATCTTTTGAAAGTCTTGTAATTCTTTCTGGAAAAGAGCCCTCCTCAATAAACCATTTTTTTTCTTCTTTATAAAAATCCTCAGAAAGGAAAGCAGAAGTGCCGGTATTTTTTTCAAGCCCAGGATCCGACTGTAGGCCGGATTCAGAAAGGGCTTCTTTCTTGCTAAGCATATCTGAAAAAGCCTTTTCTTCCAGCATGCTCACTGGCTGGGCATAGCCGGTAAAAGTTTTAGCAGCCGATGAGAACCAGGCTTTTTTACACAAAGAATTTGCCATATAAAGGCGGACAAAAGTATCGCCGGCATTTACATCGTCTACATTCAAAATTTCCCGCCTTTTATCTTCCCTCAAAAAAGAAAGACTGCGGTAAATCACGCTCATGGAAGCCTGACTTGCATCCACTACCAGCTGCAGGGAAAAAGGAGCCGTAGCAGAAAGCTTATAAGGAATTACCTGAATGCCCAGATTTTCATTCTGACTGAGATAACTTTTTTCATCCAGATAGGAAATAAAAAAGCCCAGAGGAGAAGAAACCTTGCATTCGCTGAAAGTCTTTTCCATTTCAATCAGGGTTGAAAGTTCAGTAATACAGCGGCTTAAGATTTTATCGCTTTTTTCCGAACAGGCTTCCATATCAAAAAAGCTATCTCTAAAAGTGAAGTAGTGCTTTCTAAGATCAAAAAAATCCCTTGACAGAACCAGACCAGTAACACATTCCTTTAGTTTTGAATAAAAAAGTCTTGCCCTCTCTTCTATGCTGCTTTTTGCAAAGGATTTTTCCCAGACGTCAACTTTTTTTTCTCCTTCAGAAATATTTACTATGCAGTTGTTGTTTCGTCCAAATTCCAGAAGCTGATCTATACTTTCCCTTTCCTTCCATGGAAGTTCAAGATTCAGAAGGAGTTTTTTTACGCTTTCAAATGAAAAATTACTGGAGTAAACTTCCCTGATGCAGGAAAAAAGACTGCCGGCCGCATAAGAAGAAAGACTCATGGCATATTTTGAAACATAGGGAATTTCAAAAAGCTCAAGTTCCCGGCAGACATAAGGGCCGTAACTTTCCATGTCTGGAATGCTGAGGGCAATCTGGTCCCAGGGGATATTTTCTTTTTCGTGGACCAGGCGAATGTAGCGTACGGCTGCGTTGATTTCACTTCTGGAATCCGGAAAAGTAAAAACCGGAGAAAAGGAAGTTTCCTTTTCCAAAGAAGCAGACTGATTTTCAGAAGCAAAACTTTCTGCCTCCGTAGAAATATTTTCTTCCTGCAAAGACTTTTGGCCGGCGAAAGCACATTGCCCTCCCCCCATAACTTGTGAATAATTTACAATGGTGATATCAGAAGAAGAGCGGAGAATGGACTCGTACTCAAACCAGTCGCTTAAAATTTCCGGATAAAAAATAATGTATTTTTTTCCGTCATTGCTGAAAGGCGGAGTTTCCCAGGCAGGATCAAACAAATTGTACTTATCAAGGAAAGCCTGATAGCGACTGTAGATTTCCATATAATCCTGATCTTCTGCATCTTTTTCAAGACCGGAATTGTCAAAAAACTTTTTCCACATGGAAAGAGCAGGAATAATTCCAGAAAGCCAGTTTACAAAGCCGGCTGAGTTCTTTGAATATTTTGGAGAAACAAGCTCTTTTAAAAAAGGAGAAGCGGCATTCTGAGAAAGCAAATCAGAAGCAAAAAAGCGCCTCATTACAGAGGGAACAGATTTTTTATCTTTCTGAGTACCTCTTATAGCGCTGGACTTAAAATCATCCCAGGGAATAAAGCGCTCCATAGAAACTGCTTTATGGCTGGAATTTACCACAAGATAGTCAGCCCACCGGCTACAGGAAACCTGGGTGGGAAAAACAAAATATACGTTCTGGTCGTTGATTTTTTCTAAAAGAATTTCTTTAATTTTATTTTCCATAATTCTTCCTTACTTTTATTAATATATCACATAATAAGTGCCAAAAATCGTCACCACTTATTTTTTTGATAATTTGATAATTGATTTTTGAAAGTTGCCGGGGTTTATGAAATATCAGAAAAAATTCTTTTTGCCTTGGATTTTTCGCTTTCATACAGCCAGTCTAAAAAACTACAAAAGGGGAATATCTTCTTCCTGGGGGCTGTCCTGATGAGCCTTCAAAAAGTCTACAAAATCCGTTTCAGAAAGAGGCCGGGAAAAATAATAGCCCTGAATATAATCTCCGCCGGAATTCTTTATAAACTCATACTGCTCCTTTGTTTCAACACCTTCTGCCACAACCTTACAGCCGATAGACTGAAGCATTGAAATAAAAGTGTAGTAAAAATCCCGTAAATTTTTGTCATTGGAGAAATTCTGTGTGAGAACTTTGTCAAATTTGATTATTTCAAAATCACTGGTAACCATTCGCTGAATATTTGCATATCCGGTACCAAAATCGTCCAGGGCAAGACGGAAACCTTTTTTCGAAAGTTCATTCAAATTATCAGCAAACATGTGAGGAGCTGAAGTTGAAGCAGTTTCCGTAATTTCAAAACAGAGGGAACGGGGAGAAATTCTATACATAGAGACAGTTTCTTCAATCAGTTTTAAGAAATCCTCCTGGATGCACTGAATTGTAGAAAGATTTAATTCTATGTAGGCAAGGCCCAGGGAAGCAATATTGTGCATGGCAATAAAGTGGCAAACCTGTTCCAGAACAAAATTTCCAAGACGCAGAATAAGTCCGGAGCGTTCAGCAATGGGAATAAAAACATCAGGAGAAATTGTTCCCAGTTCCGGATCAGTAAGACGAAGAAGAGCTTCCGCAGTAATAAACCTTTTATCTTTTGCAGTACAGATTGGCTGATAAACGACCCTGAAACTTCCATCCCTCATACCAGTTTCCATGGCCCTTTCAACCTTTCGCTCAAAAACAGGATTGGCAATCTGCATTTCATTCACAGGAACAATTTCAGCCCTCTCTTTTTTCATAGTGCTGAAATAAAGCAGATATCCAGAAAGAGTTTCCCAGTCATTAAAATGCTCGTAGGCCTTAAGATGGCAGATAAAAAACTCCAGGGAATAGTCAATTCTCTTAACTTTCCAGGATTTTTTAAGGGTGGAATAAATGACATTCAGATTTTGCGCCAGATATTCATCCTTATAGTTTACCAGAACAAAAGTATCGTTTGTAACCTGAAAAGCGTTTCCCGCCCCTGCAAGTTCAATAAAATATTTTTCAATCTTCCTAAAAATTTCTTCGACAGTTTCCACACCAAAGATATTGGAAATCATGTCGTAATCTTTTACTCTCACAAAGAGAACTTCAAAAGGATTCTGGTGAAAGAGAAGTTTTACTACTTTTTTTTCAAAACCTTCTTTTTTGGCCATTCCAGAAACCGAATCCAAAACTACGCCATATTTTTCCAGATTAAGAATTAAAACAAGAAGGCTGACAGAAGCGGCAAAAGAATGAATCAAAAGATCTTCAAAAACATACTGAAAACAGTTTGCAAGAATATTGATAACTACAATTATCTGAATCAGAATTTTAAAATCCTTACCAACAGCATCTTTATTCAGGGAAACATATAAAAAAGCCCAGATTAAATAAAGGGTATTCAAAAAATAATTAAGAGGACGAAGAGGTCCTGTAGCCCAAATCCTGTCCTTATAAGTAAAAAGCCAGCCCGTCCAGATATTAAAAATTGTAGCCATGGCAACAAGGGCAAGAGGCAGCATTATCAGAACTTTTCTCAGGCGGGGAATTTTACCATTTAACTCCATCTGGGACATGATAAAAAGAAGAAAAAAACAGGTAGAGCAAAGTTTTGTAATGTAATAGAAAGTTGTAAGCAGATATACAGGAAAAGCAGGCGCCTGGTGTTCCCTTAAAAAACAGGCTGGAATATCAAAAAGCGGGGTCAAAAAAGAAAAAAATATAAGGAAAAGAAAAGAATGATATTGAGAATTTTTAACATGACGCTTTCCCATATAACAGGCAAAAACGAGTATATATATGATTACAGCGGCAATATCGAAATCTACGTTGTAAAAATCCATAAAACAATTTTAACTGATTTTTTCTATATTACAAGTTTTTTGTCTATATATTTTTTAATTCTGATGACTTATAAACAGGCCTAAGGCCGGCTTAGTCAAATAAGAATAAAAACCGGCTTCCTGTAGAAATTCGCCTGCTA
>JAILKG010000231.1 GCA_024693915.1 Treponema sp. | reverse complement strand
CAGTTCAGCAGTCTTCAGTTCTCCGTGTAGATTCAAGGCGAATTGATTATCTTTTGAACCTTGTCAGTGAAACTGTTATTACAAAGGCAGCCTTTAACCAGCTTGCCGCAAATCTTCAGGAAGAACTTGGTCGATTCCAGACTGCAGAAAGTCAGTTAAAAGCACAGGTTCATCGTCTTTTTGAACAGCTGCCATCTTATTTGGACCAGATGCAGGAAGGAAAGTCTTCAAAGGATATTCGTTCTGCTGTAATGGCTGAATACGGTGAACTGGATAAAATCTTTGATTCCGATGATACGGAACTCAAAAATCTCGCTTCCAAGCTTCGTTCTTCTACCCAGAATCTGGGTAGAATTGCCAGTGAGCTTCAGGAAGGTGTTATGAAAATCCGAATGGTTCCTATCAATCAGATTTTCAGCCGTTTCCCTCGAGTTGTCCGGGACTTGCAGCGTGATTTGAACAAAAAAGTAGACCTTGTAATCGAAGGTGAAGATACAGAACTTGATAAATCGGTAGTAGAAGATCTTCTTGATCCTATTATGCACTGTGTACGAAACTCTGTTGACCATGGTGTTGAATCACCGGAAAACCGTTTGAAGGCAGGCAAGTCAGAAACTGGTCGTGTACTTCTCAAGGCTTCCAACGAAGGAAACCTCATCGTTATCGACATTGCCGATGATGGTGCTGGTATCGATGCAGAAAAGGTAAAACGCAAGGCTATTGAGAAGGGGCTTATCCATCCGGATAAGGTTCTTACAGAAGCAGAAGCTCAGCAGCTGATTTTCCTTCCAGGGTTCTCTACTGCAGATAAGATTACCAATGTTTCTGGCCGTGGAGTAGGTCTTGATGTTGTTAAAACAATGATTGATAAATTGAACGGTACTGTTACTGTTTCTTCTCAGAAAGGAATGGGAACTACCTTCAGTATCAGACTTCCACTTACCCTTGCAATTATTCAGGGACTTCTTGTTCGTGTTGGACATGAAATTTACTCAATCCCTATTGCTTCGGTTATTGAAAGCCAGAGAATTCTGCAGAATGATATTAAAACAATTGATAACTATGAAGTTCTTAATGTTCGAAATGAAGTTATCAGCGTTCTTCGTCTTTCTCGTCTCTTTGGTATTGAAGATACTGTTCAGGACGAGTACTGCAATATCGTAATTGTAGGTTCAAAGGATAAAAAAGTCGGAATTATGGTTGATTCCCTTGTCGGAGAGGAAGATGTTGTAATCAAGCCTTTGCGCGATCAGTTTACAAACTCTCCTGGAATTGCCGGTGCTTCTATTCTTGGAGACGGTTCCGTTTCTTTGATTATTGATGTTACTCAGCTTCTTGATCTTAGCGTAAAGCAGGATATAGCAGCTCAGCGTTTGATAGAGCAGAGTGCTCTGTAGTGAGGTGATATGACTATTGATTCTATACTTGTAGCAGATGATTCAGAAGGAACAGCGGTAGTTTCAATTGCCAATGATTCAGAGGTTGATGAGTCTCGAAAGCAGCAGGCTACTATTGACTTTAAGATGGTTACCTTCTCTCTTTCTGGAAAAGATTATGCCATTGATATTATGTACGTAAAAGAAATTGCGAAAGCAGGACATTTTACTTTTGTACCAAATGTTTTGCCTTTCGTTGTGGGCGTATATAACCTCCGTGGTGAAATTATTCCGATTCTTGACCTGAGACTCTTTTTTAATATTGATGTAGTAAAAAAGAGCAGGTCAGCTCTGGAAAATCTTCTCATCCTTACAGTTGGAGAGCAGACTTTTGGAATTATCGTCGACAAAATCGACAAGGTTGTTGGTGTACAGAAGAGTTCTATTCAGCCTCCTCACGCTTTGTTCAGCGATGTAAATGTTAATTATATTTCTGGTGTAGTTGAAAGTAATAAGCGCCTCTATATTCTTCTTGATATTGAGCGTATATTTTCAAAGGAAACTATAGAAAATAATCAGCAGAATATTCAGCCTGTAAAAGCAGCAAATGTAAACGTTAAGCTTTCAAAGGTTTCAAGTGCTACTGCATCTACTTCTTCTGTAAAAGTTGAAAAGCCGGTAGAAAAAGCTCCTGTTGTTGCTGCTGCACCAAAAGAAAATAAGGAAGACGAGCAGAACTTTAAGTTTATCGTTGAAAGCCTTAAAAATTACAAAAAATACAATGTTTCCGAGGTAAATGAGGGCTGGGTTCGTCACCGCTTTGAAGAATGGAAGAAGGAAAGGTCAAAGGATAAAGTTCAGATTCAGTCTGATTCTGACGCAACTCTTTTCCTTCAGTCATTCTGGTCTACCTGCACTGATTCCTGGTGGACAAAGGAATTTGCTGATGCGGTTTACAATCTTCTTCCTGATAACTCTGCAAAGCAGATTGTTGTCTGGAATCCGGGTTGTGGAAAAGGAACAGAAACATATTGTCTTGCCTGTGTTCTTGCAAAGCGTTATCCGTCTTCAAAAATCAGGATTTATGCTCAGGACATCGATTTGTTGAATGTTTCTAATGCTCCTTTGCTTGCTGTTCCTGCAAAAGAAGCTTCCGGTTGGCTTTCTCCTTACCTTACAAAGAATGCTTCCGGAAAAGATACTTTTACAAAAGAAATAAAAGATAGTATAATGTTTGAATATCACGACTGTCTGCATACGAATGCACTTCCAATGACAGATATTATATTTGCCAGAGATTTGCTTTCCTTTATCGATGTGTCAGTCTTAAAGAACGTTATTACCGATTTTGAAGAAAAATTGAAGGGTAATGGCTGTCTTATTATTGGTGAGAACGAGGAAATTGAAAAATTCTCGGACTTTATAGAAAACTCAGTTGGTTCGCTTACAGCGTACAAAAAACAATAAATAGGAGTTATAAATGAGAGTAGAGTATATTAATCCTTTCGTTGAGACTTCCTACAGGGTTCTGAAGGAAGTTTTGGGCGGAGCGGATGTAAAGCGTGGTAATCTTTACTTGAAGTCTACGGCTATGCCTGTTATGGGTGTTGCAGCCCTTGTTGGTCTTGCTGGTGATGTTGAAGGTCGTGTTCTTTTTGATATGACAATGGAAACAGCTTTGAACATTGCTTCCAGAATGAATGGAGAAGAACTCCGTGAGTTTGATGACCTTGCAAAAGCAACTATCAGTGAGCTTGCAAACCTTATTACTGCTCAGGCTGTAACTAAGCTGCATGAACTTAATTTTAAGTTTGACCTTACTCCTCCAGCCCTTTTTGCCGGACAGAAAATGGAAATTGCGGCTTTGGGTGGAACTTCTGAGAATGTTGAGGCACTTATTGTCCCTCTTATTACCGAATGTGGAAAAATTGAAGTTAACGTAGCAATACGTGAGCGTGCATAGATTTTAGGAGATAAATATGAAAACAGTAACTGATTTTCCTTCAATCAACGAGCGTCCGCCTGAGGGCGTTAGGGATGATGGCTCTAATTTCAGAGTCATGATAGTTGATGACTCAATGTTCGTTGCAAAACAGCTTGGACAGATTCTTACCAGCGAAGGCTATGAAGTTGTTGCCACTGCGGCTGATGGAAAAGACGGCGTTGATAAGTATAAGGAACTTGCTCCGAACGTAGATCTTGTAACTATGGATATCACTATGCCACGTATGGATGGTATTACAGCTCTTGAACAGATTATGGCATTTGACAAGAATGCTAAGGTTGTTATGGTAAGTGCTCTTGGAAAAGAAGAGCTTGTAAAGAAGTCTCTTCTTTTAGGAGCAAAAAACTATATCATCAAACCTTTGGATCGAAAAAAGGTTCTTGAAAGAATAGCTGCTTGCCTTAAATAGTTTCTGATTCTTGAACGACAGAAAAAATACACCGCATTTGGTTTCTTTATCTGAAAGAAATCGGGCGGTGTTTTTTTTATTTAAAACTTTGTTATATCTTGTGATTCTTGCCCTTGACTATCTTAGCGTTTTTTTAGAAAATTGCACTTATGATGCATAAGTCTATAAATCGTACTTACTTGGAAACTCTTTCGTCATCAGATTTGATGGGAATTGCAGATGAATATGGTATTGATGTTCCTGAAAAATTAAACAGGGGCTTTCTTATTGGTGAAATTCTTGAAGCGGCTGCAGATGCAGATCTTGTTTCAGATGATTCGGAAGTAACTTTTTCTGATGAAATTCCAGAACATTCTTCTTCTGAACTTGTTCCTAAATCATATAATTCAACTGAAGTAAAAATAATGCTGCGCAATCCGGCCTGGGCTTTTATTTACTGGAATATCAGTGAAGCGGACCAGATTTCTCTGGAAAGTGCTTTTGTCAGCGAAATGAAACTTCGTGTAAATTCCTATTCAACCAGAGATCAGCAAAAGGCAGATGAATATTTTGATGTTCAGATTTCAAAAGAAGATAACGGACAGTATGTTCTTTTGCCTCCAGGAAAAAAGTTTTTTAGAGTAGACTTGCTTTTTAAACTTGATGGAATTATAGATATTCTTGCTTCTTCAAATATTCTTGAGATGCCAAAAAATTCTCCATTCCTTGCAAATATTAAACCTGGAAAACTTTCAGGTATCACTCCTGTGTTAAAAGCTTCCGGTATGGAAGAACTTTTGTTGCAGCATTATCAAAATCACAGGGAATCATTCTCTTAATCAGGAATCGGAAGGTAAAAAAAATGGCAGAAAAAAAACTTGTACTTATATTAAAATCCAGCTCTGAATATATTAAATACAGTGGGGATGATTCAAAAAAATATTTACCTCAGTTAAACCGTTTTTTTGAATCTATGAACAGCACTTATCTTCCTCTTCTTGATATGTGTGAGAGACTTGAAAATGAAAATGTTCCTTTCAAGTTTGGACTTGTTCTTTCTCCTGTGGTTTGTTCTCTTTTTGATGATGCAGAAATTCAGGAACAGTATCTTGTATGGCTTGAAAATAGAATTGAAGTTGGAAGAAAAGAACTGGAAAAATCTTCTTATTCTCCGGAGCTTGCAGATAATGCTCAGCGCTGTCTTTCTTATAATCAGAAGGCAAAAGAAATTTATTCAAGATATAAGGGTAAACTGAACAGAAAATTCCTTGAATTTCATAAAAAAGGTTTGATTGAACTTCTTGCAACTTGTGGAACAGATGTTTTTTTACCTCATTACAACGATATTCCGGAAGTATTAAACGCTCAGGTTGAAACAGGATTTTTCTCTTACAAATCATTTTTTGGCGAAATTCCAGATGGCTTCTGGCTTCCTGAATTAGGTTATTATCCTGGAGTAGAATCTTTTATCCGCGGCTATGGTTTTAATTACACCGTACTTGACGCAAGAAGTTTCCTTTTTTCAGAAAGTGCCCCTGTAAACGGTATTTTTTCTCCAGCTAGATTTGAAAATTCTCTTGTTGCTTTCTGCCGCGATAATAGTGTT
>JAILKG010000209.1 GCA_024693915.1 Treponema sp. | reverse complement strand
CCCTGATGAATCCTTTCATTGTTGAAGTACTTTACAAAGTCTCCAAGCAGTTTTCTGAGTTCTTCTTCAGACCTGTAATCCCGAAGAAAAATCCATTCGTATTTCAATGTACGCCAGGTTCGTTCTACAAAGATGTTGTCCTTGCATCTTCCGATTCCTTCCATGCTGATTTCAACATTGTAGGATTTCAGAAGTTCTATGAACTCTCCGCTGGTGTACTGAGAGCCACAGTCCGTATTGAAGACTGCCGGAACTCCATATTTTTCAAAAGCTTCCCTTACGCATTCCAGACAGAAATCTGTCTTCATGCTGTCGGAAAGCCGCCAGCTCAGAATCTTCCGGCTGTACAAATCAATTACGGCTGTAAAATACATCATGCCCCACGGAGTTTTGATGTAAGTGATGTCGGTTGCCATAACCTGATTTGGAAACGCGATAAACTTGTTCCGCAAAAGGTACGGGAACTTGCCGTATGGTGCCTTTCCGCTTCTTGTCGTCTTGAAAACAGGCTTCTGGCCTTTGATTCCAAGTCCCTTATAAAGATTGCGGATAAGCTTTTCTCCTGCCCAGTCGTAACCAAGCCGCTTCAGATGCTTTGGCATCTTTTTGTAACCGTATGTACTGTGTGTTGACCACTCATTGATTACGGTCTAGCCCGCTTGAGCCTTATTTGGTTTTCCTCAGCCTTCTTTTTCTGACGTTCTGCTTCAAACTTGCAGCTCTCATAGTAAGTAGCCCGGGAAAGCTTTAATATCCGGCACTGTTCAAGAATCGTAAGTTTTGTGCCATTCTCATCGAGCATATCTTTTTGAACAAGCTGCCAGGATGCTAATCCAGATGTAGCTTTTTTTTAACAGATCAACTTCAAGCTGCTTTTTACCAAGGGACGCAAGCATCTCTTCCTGCTTTGCCCTTAGTTTTTCATTTTCTTCACGAAGGGCTTTCTGTTCATCTGTTTCCAGTTTTCCTTCCAGGAACAGCTCCATCCATTCAGAAAGTGTGCTTGGTGCTATGTTATATTTTGCTGCAACCTCAGCTTCTTTTGCTCTCTTTTTAAGAGCTTCCTTCGCAACTTCGATTTTGAACTTGTCTGAAAATTCTTTTCTCTTTCTTCCCATGAATTTGTCCTACCTTGACCTTAGCACAAATTCGTTATTTTATCTCCTCCGTGTCTAAATCTGAGGCTCATTATAGTTGAACTTTAATAAGTATGGATTAAATTTTACAGACAAGTAAGAGATAAGAATTGTCTAAATCTATGTAACACAATGATTTAGAATAAGTTGTAGTTATAAATATGATAACCTCTAGGCATAAAAGTGTCAAGAAATTCGGGAAAAAGTGTTGATACAAGTGTTGACACTAAAATTATCTTAAAAAGAAAAACAAAGGGAAGCGAAAAACTTCCCCTTGTCCGTTCAATCTCCAAGTACAGAGTTTATCTTTCCATATTGGCTGAGAATATCATCTATTCCAGAAGCGAAAGGAGCGGAATAAATTTGCAGAAGGCTTTCCAATGCAAGCCGAGTCACATCATCATTGCCAGATTCCATAGCCTTGTCGATGAGTGTAAAATATCCGTCATAAAGCTTGTTGCGTTCACCGAAACGATGATTCAGATAACTGACCATTACTTCCCTTTGCTCTTGAAGCATTGTACAAACAGCCTGACTTTTTGAGCGTATCAATTCACGCTCGGTTATTCCGCTGTTTAAAATCTCGATGCAGCTTGTTACATTTCCGATAAGGGCAGAAACAAGAGCGTCGTTAATCCCCTTTTGCTTAGGAACTACAGATGTAAGCATTCTCTGGTTCATCACCAATCCTCCTTCATAAGTTTCTTGAAATATTTGTCAGTGCTTTCTATGAGAGTTCCGTCCGTCTTGCAGATTACAGCTTCCATAACTTTCTTGAGAGCTACGGCAAGTGTTGTCGTTCGGTCAAAAAGCGTATGTTTTTCTTCATCAGAAAGGACATTTCCAGCGGAGTTAATCTTGGAAAGTCGATAGGAGTAATCAGAAAGTTTTTCGGAAAGATATCCCGTAACTTTCATTCCTTCCAAAATTCGTTTCCGTAAGACTCTGCACAATTCTATCTTCGTCTCAATTCTTTCACATTCGACATCAACTTTTCCTGCAAAACGCTCTGATTCAGCAATCTTTTGATTTCCATTTATCAAAGTCATAAGCATAGACGGAATTATAAAAGGAGCAAAAGACAATGAAGCAGTGCCTGAACCAAACAGTCCGATATTCTGCATCATGCTGGACATAACAGGTTCTATACCACAGGATTTTACAAGGCTTGGAAAGGGAGTTGTTTCACTGCTAAATCGATGCTTAAATCGCTCAATATCTTTTTCAAGAATTTTTGCGACACAGGTATTCAGGTTCAATTCTTTTCCCAATTCGCCTTTTGTCCTGATTGTAGAAATCGCATCTTTAAGCACTTCTGAATAAATCAGCTTTTTCATTCTTCCAAATTCTTCTGCCTTGCGTTGTGTCCGTTTTACCTCATTCTTAAGGTTCGTACATTCTGCATCATATTTTTCGTCCGCAGATTTTCTGATGTCATTAGCTTTTCTTGTATCCATCGCACCTTTTACGGCTGTACCGATTCCAACTGCACCCGCGATTCCAGCCATGACTTCACCTGCACTTATTGCAGTTGCAGCAGCACCCACAATCATTGGTAATAAAAAGAACATATTTCCTCCGTAAACAAAAAACGGACTGACAGGCAAGTTCCATCAGTCCGTTCCAATCTGATTTCATGCCGCAGGTGGCAAGTCCTCGTCAGGAAGTCGTTTCGCAACTTCACCGAAAGCGTATTCCTCAATCTTCACACGGCTGAAAGGTTTACCGTCTCCTTTTACAGATGTGAACTGCCCTGTCTTTGAGTCACGCTTTACCCATTTCCTGATTTTCGGGTTGTAAATCTGTGTCCTATCTCTGAAATCCTCTGTCTTGAACGGAAGGACATTAGGTTTAGCAGACTTTGTAGCGTTTCTTGTCGAAAAGATTTTCATTTCTTTTTCCTCCTTTTGATTCTGGAATTTCTCCCTGATTTCTTCGATGAAATTGTAGACCTTTTCAGTCCAGCCCACCGCCTCGATTACCTTCCAAGCGACATGACCTTTTCCGGCCCATCCCTGGATGTATGCCTTAGTATTCTGCAAATCGATTTCAACTCCGTAGAGTGAACCCAAGAATGCAGACGACAATTCCGCACAGATTTCCTCAAAGCCATAGTCAAGTTTTACCTTTTCTTTCTTCTTGATTTCAGCGATGATTCCATGCGAAAGCTCGTGCAGAAAGACCTGCTTGTCGGTACAGTTCATGCGGATTATTTTTTCAGTTGGAGAAAAACTTCCTTCGGCTGTTCCGCATAAATCTGCCTTGACCTTGATACCAAGTTTTTCTGCAACATCAATCAAAGGAAGCTCATCAATTTTCAACTCCTTCATTCTTGTCTGATACGGAAGTTCCTTGCCTTCCGTGTCCTCAATGCGGAACTCGTTTATCAGGGTGAATCCCGAAAGAACACGCTTTTCCTCTTCGTTTGCTTCGTCTTTCTCTGTTTTGAAAAGTGGAGCAACAATTTGAAATGCGTGAGTCCCTTTCTTTGGGTATCGTCCGGCTTCCTTCCATGCGTTGAAAGTTCGTGCATCACGAGTACCATGAAAGAATGCTATCATCTGATTGCACAAACTCCATTTTCTCATTGGAATAGAACCGTCATCGAAACGCTGCACTTTGTCACGGATATATGCCACCGCGCCGCCAGAAATCACCTCGCGAACCAAGTTATCAAGAATGTTTTTTACCATCTCCGACCTTGAGAATCTTTTGTTTTTCATAAGCAACTCCTACGCAACTAGAGGAATAAACACAGCGAACTGATTCTTGTCCTCTGTATTTACCAGTTTCACGAGCTTTTTCTTTCCGCTCTGTGTGAGAATTTTCCATTTCGCACAAGGCAGGTCTTTCAAGAAGCCCATGTTTACATTGATTCCAGAATCGAAAAGAAACGAACAGTAAGCTGAAGAAAACTTCTCGTCACGCTCTAATTTAGATCCGTTTCCTATTTCTTCGAGGTCCACAGTTCCTTTCTCATTAACCTTTTCCGGCACAACATTCTTCCAGGCTGGAAAAACAATGTCCGAAGGATTTTTGAAATGAACGGCATTATCCTTGATTTCCGGCTGATAGTTTCCCGAAGGAATACGGATGCTGATGTTCGCCACATGAAGTCTTTTGCCATCGGTACAGACGATGCGTGAACCTGTGCGTGTGTTTTCGATGTGCATATATCTTGTGAAAAGTACATTCTGCTTGCCGCCCATAGCCTTCATACAGAAAATGATTTTTCCGTAGTCTTTCGGATTCTGTGCCTGTGTGATTACTGTTTCTTTTTCATTCATTGTGGTTTCCCCCTTAAAGTTCTGAATGAAACGGTTTTGAATATGAAATTGCCTCTCGGACATCTTCCTGAAAGACATTTTCCCGACCTTCCATGTTTGCGATTGTAAGTGCGATTTTTCTGATATTCGCTGCTCTTCTTACCGACACGGAATTATCCTTTATATATGAATCAAGAATTTTCTCTGATTCCTTATCCGCATTGAACTTTGATAAAAGCTCCTGCGGTGAAAGATAGTTATTGTAAGTTCCGAACTTTCGTTGAACCTCAAAAGCTTGTTTTATATGCTTTCTGAGTTCAGAGAGATTCACCTTTATCTTTTTCTCATCATCACTGACAAAACAGATTACGCCAATTCTGTCGATGAGAGGTGCAGAAAATTTGCTCCAGTATTGCTGTATAGATTTCTCGGAACACAGGCAGATTCTTTCCTTGCTACCGTAGTTTCCGCATGGACAAGGATTTGTCGCCATTATCAGCTGGAATTTAGCAGGATAAACCGTAGACCTTCCGGCTCTGCACAGTGTAATAGTTCCGTTTTCCAGAGGTACTCTGAGCATTTGAAGAACAGAACTTCTGAACTCGGCCGCCTCGTCCAAAAACAGAAAGCCGTTATGAGCAAGTGAGACTTCGCCAGGTCTGCAATTCAGCCCACCGCCGCACATTCCCTCAATGCTTGATGTCTGGTGAGGGATGCGGAAAGAAGGAACTTTGATATAAGAAGTGTCGGCTCTCATAAGTCCTGCAATGCTGTGAATCCGTGTCACGCTTTGTGATTCTTCAAAGGTAAGGTTCGGTGTGATAGTTGGAATAAGGCTTTGGATTGCGAGCGTTTTTCCGCATCCTGGGCGACCGACGGCTATAAGACTGTGTTTTCCGGCTACGGCAATTTCTATTGCTCTAACAAGATTTTCAGGAAGTTCCATTCCATCACTGAGAGCGACTTCATCATTTTCAAGAAAACTTACAGAAGAAGTTTCATTTTCTTCTATATTTTTGCTTTCCTCAAAGCGTTTCTCATCCTTCAGGGCCTCCATCGCATCGGAAAGATTTTCCACACCGCAGATTTTCATTCCCTTGATTTCTTTTGCTTCCAGAAGATTCTCTTTTGGTACGACCGCATATCTGATTCCGGCAGAAAAAGCAGAACTGACAGCTGCATGAACAGCCCGTACAGACCTAATTCTTCCAGAAAGCTCGACTTCACCGATTACAAGAACTTTCTCGTTGATGAAGTTTTCTTTTTCGTTCTCCGCAATAATTCCTGTCGTAATTGCCAAATCGTGCATCGCATTTTCTTTCTTCAAGTCAGCCGGGCTTAAAGAAATCAGGATACGCTCCATAGGAAACTCATAACCGCTGTTTTTAATTGCTGATTTTGCCCGCTCTCGCATTTCCCTTACGGCTCCATCCGCAAGCCCCACAATATCGACGGCTGGGATTCCACGCCGCAAATCCACCTCAACGGTGACAAGAGAGCCTTCATATCCGAACGGCTCAAAACTGTAAATGTTCATGTTTTCCCCCATAAAAGAAAAGCACCGCCATTTCTGACGGAGCTTATATTTGATTTTTGATTCTGCATTTATGCAGCCATTTTCTTAATCCGGGATTCAAGCTCTTCCTGTACGACTTTTTCAAGTTCAAGAAGCTCGCTGATTCCGTTTGCGTCAAGCCGTGTGTTTGCCACGATTCCACGGACATTACTGATTTCATCTTCCGTAAAAGATTTGTGTTCGTTTTCTTCGTGATTCATAACATCGCCGATTCTGGAAATAATGGCGTTGCCCTCAGCCTTGATTCTCTCTTCATCAGCCGTTGGCTTTCCTTTTCTTCCTTTTGCCGAATGATTTGTTTCAGACACAGAAGCAGAAGTCTGATTGTCTGAATCCGTTTTGTTTTCACGAAAACTGTTCTCACCTTTCGGTAAAGCCCAATCAGGAAGTGCAGGCGGATTCCATCTGAACTGTTTTTCAGTCTTTGTCTTTCCGAAATACTTTCCGTTTTCGCATACGGTAATCCAGCCTTCTTCAAGGTCATAAAGATAACGCCCGATTCCGAACTGAACGGCAGCACGCTTCAAAGCTCCTGAGATTCCGCCTTTTACGGATTCCTTATCTGTTGCATCCGCTCCGTCAGT
Source organism: Treponema sp. (assembly GCA_024693915.1). Lineage (GTDB taxonomy): Bacteria > Spirochaetota > Spirochaetia > Treponematales > Treponemataceae > Treponema_D. Next base: position 3,990 of record JAILKG010000209.1, on the reverse strand, counting down.
CCTTGAAATCCATTCTATGCTTCCGTCATCTCTCTTCATGCGGATAGAAAGCGTACAAAGATAAGCGTCCCCGTCTTTCCTTATCTCGCTTTTCCAGCCATCAGGTCCACAGACCTCATCAAGCCGTTCCTGAACAGCCCTTGATGTTATGTAGGCAAGGCATTTTCCCCAGATTTTGCCTTCCTTGTTTTCACCACATTGCTGGAGTCTCCATTCAATATCTTTTGCACTGAACGGTTCTTTTAATTTGCTTAAATCCATTTTTCGTTTTTCTCCTTGCATTTAAGCCGCTTTTGATACATCATCAGCACCTTCATTGCTGACAAGATTCTGGTTTTCCTGGCAGAAATTGCAGAAAGCTGAGCAAAGACAATAGTTCTTGCATTTCATCGATTCGCCTTTGCGGACTTCAAGATAATGCCCCTTGCCAAGCTCTGCGATTTTCTCATCAGCCTCATCTTTCGTGTCAAAAAGTTTTACGGCTGATTTTCTGCCTTCCTTTTTCACCGCATACACATCTTTCTTCTGCCAGCGTTCTTCTGCTGAACATTCAGGAATCATGTTGTCCTCACTCGATGTGAAAAGCTCGTACTGGAATACTTTCTTGCGAATGAAACTCTCGATTTCTTCCAAAGCTTCTTTTGTTACTTTGAACTCGTAGACATATACAGGCGACTGCGGATAAAGATGGTCACGCTCCGCCTCTGTCTTGGAGTGGTCTTTGAGCAGAGCTATGAAACGGCACTTTGTAGCTGGAAGTCCGTTCTTCTGCAGAAGCCAGGCGTAAATAAGCCCCTGCATCCGCCATTCGGGAAATCCGTAGGGCTTTCCGTCAGAACCTTTCTGCCAGCTTGCCTTGATTTTGTAGACCGATGTGTTTTTGTAATCACAGATTGTGCCTGTCGCCATATCATAGTTGTCGAGCCTTCCCGTAACGGTGATGTTTGACACTTTCTGCTTCAGATCGATTTCGGTGAAGTCAGTTTCGCCTTCGGTCTCCAGAAGGGCATGGACTGCCGTTCCAAACACAGCCCATATCCGCTCGGAAACATCGTCTTCAAGTTCCGCCCAGTGTCTTTGCGTAAGAATTACCTGCTTGGTTCCCTGAATGAGCGTTGTAGCGGAGATTTCACCTGGCTTGTTGTGAGGTTCTGGCGATACAGCTTTTACAAGACCATAAGGTAGATTAAGTTTGTTCGTGATTTTCATGTTTGCCCCCTTATGCTAGAAAATGTCAAAGCCCGCAGCTTTCGGCAAATCAGCTTCCCCGGCAGGTTCAGCGTTCTTACTTCCAAAGAGTTTTGTTTTGTCGAATTTTGCAGATTTTTTCTTTGGTGGAATCTGTTCTTCGGCTGGTTGATTGGCAGAAGGTTCAAAAGATTTTGGCTCTTCCGAAGTTGTAGCGTTCTTCATAAAATCGATGTGTTCTGCCACAATGCTGACCTTGCTGAAAGACTTACCGTTTTCGTCCTTCCATTTGTCTTGTTTGAGCCGACCGACCACACGACATCCGCAGCCCTTTGATGCGTTCTTCCCGACTGATTCAACAAGGTTTCCCCAAGCCTCAACATCGAAGTAAGAAACTTCCTGCTCAAAAGTTCCGTCCGCCTTTTTGTAATAACGGTTCACCGCCATGCTGAAAGTCGCAAGCCGGGATTTATTCACAGTGTCCTTGATTTCGGGGGTACGAACGATGTTCCCCTCAATGATTAAAGAATTAAGTTGGTTCATATTGAATCCTCCTTGAATAGTTGTTGGAAGATAATATGTAGATGAAATTGAGGTTGTTGCGGGAAATATAAAAGCCGCAAGGCCTTTACACCCTGCGGCAAAACCAAGGAGATATTTTGAATAGTAGAGGAAATGATTTATCCCTGTTTTGTTTCTGTTTTAGATTCCGCCTTGAACACTTTCTGATAGTCTTTCCAGTCCATCACATCATCAAAGCGTTTTATTTCTGCGTTGTTGTTGCATTCTGTAAGGGCTTCTTGCAGAATCGATTCAAACTTTTCTATGTCTCTCTTGCGGTAAAGCCAGACGGTCAAAGAAACCTCGTGCTTTTCTTCGCCAAGTTCCGGAATCTGTACCTTGTCGCCATCGAATCTGTAAACCTTGTAAACGCCTTTCGCAAAGCGGGGAAGAATATCAACGGAAATCTTCTTTTCCTTTATTTCCACTGTATGAACTTGAACGCCTGTAATTTTACTTACGGGGAGCTTGTCATCAACCATACCGAGTAGGTATTGGCTTGTTCCAATCATTTTCAAATCCTTGTCATAGAACGCATAGAAAGAGAACAGAAAATGATGACCGACAACGAACACAGCAAGAAACAGAATGTACAAGCCAATCTGACCAATCGGGAAACCGCCCTTGTAGTATCTGAATGCAGTCCAGATTACGAACGGAACCATCCCCAGGATGACAGGCAGAGAGTCCATTGCACCGATTTTCTGAATCGGAAGTGGAATCTCCACGATGTTACGCTTCTTTGCTGCTTCAATTTTTGCACTTGTTTTTTCTTCGCTCATGTTTTCCTCCTATCTCACGCTGTAAAGTAGATTAGTGAAAAGGCTTTTAGCTTCCGTGCCTTCGCCATAGCCTTTGATATAAACCGAATCAAGGCTGATTTCTGGTTTTCCTCTGATGCCCCAGACATCATTTACAGAAAAATGAAGCTTCGTTTTCAGTTTTTTCCCGGTCTGTGAATCAAGCAGATAGCCGGTCACCTTCACAAAGCGTTTACCATCGCTCGGCATTTTTTCAATAGACCACTTTGGTTTTGACATTGTGTAAGTAACGACATAATCCCAGCTTGTCCTTGCAATCTCGGAATCTTTTACGACCTGTACGGACTTTGCGTTATGGTTTGCCATATACAAGAACCCGATTTGTGTGATGATTACGAGTGCAAGGATTGCAAGCCTCACATGATGCGTTTCGCCCAGATATTTTGCGACTGCAAAGAAGATGAGTGCAATCGCAAGAATTACAGTCGGAATCACACCTATAAGAGCCGATACAGGAAGTGCGATAAGCAGCACAACGCCAAGAGCGATAGCAAATGCAAGAATTGTACTGACACCAGAGCCGACAGCATTTTTAATTTTGTCTTTTACGGAAACGGCTTTCTCCGTAAGTTGTTCCTTTGTGTTTTCCATTGATTTTTCCTCCAGAAGTTTGTTTAGCCAGCAACAGGAATTTTTTCTGCAAGCCAGTCAAAGATATTTGCAAGACCGATAATCGGAGCTGCAATTACACGACCAATCGCATCTCCGACATCATCGCTTATCGTGCAAGACTCGTCATTTTCGTCATCATCGTTGGATTCTTCCTGAACGGCTTTTTCCTTTTTCGATAGATATTCAGAATACCAAGAATCAAAAAGACGAGGATATTTTCTGGAAATATCTGTTGAGCGGTTATATTTTTCGTAGTTTTCAGATGTAGAATCCAAAACAGGAAAACAAAATCCATAATCATCACGCTTCTTTTCTTCCCATTCAAGGAAAAACTCAAATTCCTCTTTCATCTGCTCAATAACTTTTTCGCGAAGTCCTTTGAAGTCTTCATCTTCTTTTGCTTCTCCGACAGATTCAAGAATGACCTCGAAAATGTTTCTGTCAGTAGAGATGCGGGTAAAATATCCGTTCTCCTCATCAATCATCGCACAGATTTTAACCTTTGCATCCTCATCGCCTTTTACAGCCATACGAACAAGTTCAAGGAGCGCATCAATTTTTGTTGTGTAGTCATCAAAAAGTTTCTGATATGATTCTTTCATAAGTTTTTCTCCTTCTGCTAAAAGCAGTCGTCTTCAAGTCCAGTCCGCAAGAATGTGTGGAGCTGGTCGAGGCAGAACTCTTCCGCTGCCTCTTCTGATATTTCCGGGTTCAGGTCATAGGCAAGCTGCCGCTCAATCTTTACCACCTTTACGCCAAGTTTGTGCTCAACGCTTCTGGCAAAGTTGGCGGTTTCAAAAACGGCAGT
>JAILKG010000158.1 GCA_024693915.1 Treponema sp. | reverse complement strand
GTACCTGCAAAAGATGAAAAATTACCTGAACTTGAAAAGGTTGTCATTTATAAAAATAATGTTACGGAACTTTTTAATGCAGGAGAAGAAGCTTCTTCTCAGGGCTATACAAGTTTTGCTTTTGCTAAAGCCGCATCTGATGCAGGCATCCGAGGTCTGATAACCGGTCAAATTACAATTTACGGTTCCTATATTGCGGTAAGCTGCCTTCTTTACCAGTATCCTGGAGGAAGGGTAATCGGAAGTGCCAGTGATGTGGGAAGTATGAGCGAACTAAAAAGTCTTTCCGTCCGCCTTGCTTCTCAGATTACTCCAAAAATTTCAGATAGTATGCCGGTGAAGCTTGTTATAAATGTGACTCCTCCACAAGCAAAGGCTTCTCTTGTGCTAACCCTGGATGATGTTGTTTATACTGAAAACATCAGCGAACTTACTGTTTCCAGTGGTGTTCATTTTATTCAGTTTGCATCAAAGGGCTACGATACAGAGGCTACCAGTTTTGCCTTTCAGGGAAATAGAATTTTCAATATAAGCGTAGATATGCAGGAACAATCCAAGGGAAGCGTTCAGCTTGCTTTTACAAGGGCAATTGAGGGAGATGTTTTTGCCGACGGAATGTTCAGAAAGCACGTGACTTCAACTGACCGTTTTTCTTCCATAAGTGTTGACAATAAACCGGTTCTTGGTCATTTTGTTTCAAAAGATGGTTTTCCTTCTGAGTTTATAATTCAAAAAAGCCTTCTGGAAAAGGACAGCATGCTTCAGGTTCAGGAAAAAGCCTTTGATAAAAGTCTATATATCGATAAAAGACGAATCTGGATGTACAGGTCTTACAGTGCACTTATCGTAAGCCTTATGCCTCAGTTTTTTTTCAAGGGAAATTATGAAAGTGCTGTAAATGCCTATAATTCCAATAAATATACTGATGAAAACCAGGCTATTTCAAAAATAAATACATACCGGGCCTGCGACCTGATTTCAAGCGGAATTTCTATCGGCTGTGCTGCCTGGTTTCTTGTGGAACTGGTGCGGTATCTGAATGCTGCAAATTCTGTTCTTCCTGTGGAAGCCAAAGCTCTTAAAGAAAAGGGCTACCAGAAAATTAAAGCTCAGGAAGAGGCTGCAAAAATCGCAGAAAATGCAGAGAGTAATAAAAATACAGAAAATGCACAAATAATTGAAGAAAAACAAGCTGAAACTTCCATAAAGACAGAGGTTAAAAACTGAACTCTGACTTGAGCAGGACATGATATAGCAGGAAAGCAATAAAATGCTTTTTAACAGGAGGAATGAAAAAAATGGCAAAAGTTTCTTTTTCTGAAAAACTAAAAAATCTTTTCAGTCATAAAAAAATCAGTGAAGAGTTTTTTGAAGAATTGACTGACTCTTTGATAGAGGGGGATGTAGGCGCCCGTACTGCTTTTGAAATTTCTGACATTCTTGAAAAAAACGCAAAAAAGAAGCATCTTTCTGATGAAAAAGAAGTTATGCTTGAATTGAAAAGCATACTTTTAGATTATGTAAAAGAGATAAATTTATTTCCTGAAGAAGGAAAAAATACCATCTGGATGGTGCTTGGAGTAAATGGGGTAGGAAAAACCACCAGCGTCGCAAAACTGGGAAATTTTCTTAAGAACAAGGGAATTGAAAATACAGTTCTTGCCAGCGCTGATACATTCAGGGCTGCTGCCATCGAACAGCTTTCCCTTCATGGACAAAAGCTTTCTCTTAGAGTTGTCAGCCACCAGCATGGTTCAGATCCAGGAGCAGTTGTTTTTGATGCAGCTGATGCGTGTTTTTCTAAGGGAAGTGGAATAGTTCTGGCTGATACAGCAGGGCGACTTCACAATAAGGAAAATCTTGTTCACGAACTTCAGAAAATTGACAAAATCTGCCGGGAAAAAGCCAGCGAAGGCGCTTACAAAAGAATTCTTGTTCTGGATTCAACAACTGGCCAGAACGCTCTGCGCCAGGCAGAAGTTTTTAACGAGGCTGTAAAAGTAGATGCAGTAATCCTTACAAAATACGATTCAACTGCTAAAGGTGGAGTTGCTTTTTCCATCGGAAAAGAGCTTTCTCTTCCAGTGGCCTATGTTTGCGACGGCGAAAAATATGAAAATATCAAAGTCTTTTCAAAAGAAGATTATGTAAATTCTTTTCTAGGACTGTAAGATTTATGAAAAATAATTGTGCAAGACGATTTTTTCTTATTTCAATCATTCTCTTTCTGGCTTTGCCTCTTTCTGCCCAGTACAGAAGAAGTTATGGACTTGAAAATGAAGGAAACAGAATCGTTTATGCACTAACCGGTGTAAAACTTTCTAAGACTGTCCGTTATTATGAAAATATGCCTGACGGACTTGCCCGGCTCTATCACAGGACTTGCTGGAGTGAAAATGGCTCTCCCAGATATCTTATGGATAAAGTTATTCCTGATTTTGCAGGGGCCTTTGATGTGGCAGAAAACTTAGTTCCTTCTCTTGATGACGGAAGCTGGGTAAAAGATTTTTTTTCAAATGATACAGATGCTTTTAAGGTAAGTCGACCGCTGGAATACCAGCTTTCCTTAAAAAATATTGAAGAAAATCAGAATTCTGATGTAGGGAAGTCTTTGTCCTCTGGAGAAAATAGGCTTACTGATCCAGAAGAAAAACTGCTTTCCGGCCAGCTTGCAAAATCCGGAGACCAGACGGTGGCAGATAACAGGGAAAATAAAGTTTCTGAGGACAAAGAAAATCTGGAAGAAAGTTCAAAGTCTAACCAGTTACCAGAACTTCCTTCTCTTCAGCCTGCCGGGGAAGAAGGCCTTCAGAATCAGGAAGAAGAAATCCCTCTGGTTTCTGCCGGCCTGGTGGAAGACAGTCCGGAAATCCGTCTGAAAAACAGCCAGAATATGCTCAGACTTCATTCTTTTGAAAAGGAATTTATTTCTTTTGAAGAAAATGCCGGACAAAAAGTGATTGTAATTTCCGACGGTAAAAAAATGTTTAGAAAATATTTTGATTCCAATCAGAGGCTGGTTAAAAAAGAGGAGTGGAAGCCAGGTTCTTCAATTTCTTCCATAAATATTTTAAATACCGAATATTTTACCTATCCAAATGAAGAAGTTTTGATTCCAAGTTCTAAAAAAATAGTTTCTTCTAATATGGAAGAAATATTTACATTTGATGAAAAATCCCGTGTAACTAAAATTCTGTATTTTTCTTATCCTGAAAATTACAAAAAAGAAAAGGATGAAGAAAAACCTTATCTTCTTTTGTGGGAATCTTCCTTTTCTTATACTGAAAGCGGAAAATTAAAGGAAAAAGAATATATTGCTTTTGAGTATTCTGATGAAAAATATGGTAAAATCTCTTCAAAAGAAGAAAAAAAAGAAGAATGGCTTTATAAAGCAGAAGAAAGTCTGGCTGACTATTATTATTATGAAGATCAGATTTTATGCCTTAAAACAATTTATTCATCTTCCAGTGACTGGGTAACTACAATGTATTTTGGAAACGGATTTACAGTAGAAAATTACTGGAAAAAGGGCAGACAGGAAAAAGACCTCTACTATTACAATGGAATTCTTACAAGGAGAAAAAATTATGATGAAGAATAAACTTTTTTCCTCCTATAAATGGGTTTTCTTTGTTTCCCGGCGTTTTTCTTCTGTTGACAGAGGTGGGCGAACAAAAGTTACCAGTTTTCTTTCCATACTTGCTCTTGCTCTTGGAGTAATGACTTTGATTACCGTTGTAAGCGTTATGAATGGTTTTCAAATGAGCTTTATTGATTCAATTTTAGAACTTTCTTCTGCTCACATTCAGGTAAAGTCCCTGCAGCAGGAAGAACTTCCACGAGCGGAAGCCTTTTTTGAAAATAACAGTCACATAAAAACTTTTTTTCCTTTTTACGAAGCCCAGGGGCTCTTTACTTCCGGTAAAAACAGGGAAACTTCTTCAATTATCAGGGCTGTCCCGAAAGATATTCTTTACAGAGATTCGGGTTTTAAAAAAGAGCTTAAAATTGTTGAAGGTCAATTTGACCTTTCTGAACCTGAAAATATTATTGTAGGTAACTATTTTGCCCATCTTATGGGAATTTACGTAGGAAGTTCAATAAGTCTTGCTGCTTTAAGCGGTGGTAAGGATGTAGATTTGCTTTCTGATTCCAGAATTTTTACGGTAAAAGGAATTTTTGAATCAGGTTATTCTGACATTAATCAGTTTTATACCTTTATCAGTCTTGAAGGCGGAAAAAAATATTTTGGTAAAGATTCTCCATTAATTTATGCCATAAAATTAAATGATTACAATCACGATTCACTTGTTCTAAGTCAGCTTTCTTCCGAATTTCCACAGGCAAATAGTCTTTCCTGGCGACAGTATAACAGAAGTTTTTTTGGCGCATTAAGGATAGAAAAAAATATCCTTATGATGGTGGTTTTCCTTGTTTTTGTAGTTGTTGCTGTAAATATTTACAACGCCATGCGCCGTCTGGTTTTTGAAAGAAAAGCTGAAATTTCTACAATGTATGCTCTTGGAGCTTCAAAAAGTCAAATTCTTATGATTTTTGTTTTCAGAGGCTTTATTTCCGGCCTTCTGGGAAGCTTTTTTGGCACTTTTTTTGCCCTTCTAATAACAAAAAATATGAGTTGGGTTTTTATTTTTGCTTCCCGTCTTATGTATCTTGCTCAGTATATTCCAACTGCTTTTTTTGCCCCTGAAAATTTAATTTATGTCAGGGAAAATCCCATGTATCAGATTTACTCTTCAATTCCGGCAAGAGTTTTTCCTCATGAGCTTCTGCTTATTTCTTTTTTTGGAATTGTTTCTCCTCTTTTTTCAAGCCTGCTGGCCGGAAGAAATATTTTAAAAATGAATGTTGCGGAGGTGCTCCACGATGAATAATAATTATATCATGAACAATAATAATCATGGCCAGAACAATGATTTTTGTTTACAGAACAATATAGAACAGAAAATTAAAAACGAAATTGTTCACATAGAAAATCTTACCAAAACTTATTTAAGTGAGGGAGAAAATCTCACTGTTCTTTCAGATCTGTCTCTTTTTGTGGAGGAAGGTTCAAAAGTTGTAATCTGCGGAGAAAGTGGTTCAGGAAAAAGCACACTATTGAATATTCTAGGAAGCATTGATACGGCAACTAGTGGAGTCGTCAGGGCAGGAAAGTGGGATCTTACTTCTCTTTCTGAAAAAGAAGTTACAGAATACCGGGCAACTTTTCTTGGCCTTATTTTTCAGTTTCACTATCTCCTTAAGGATTTTACAGCCCTTGAAAATGTTTTTCTTCCCGCCTATATGCATGGACTTCCAAAAAAAGAAGCTATGGAAAAGGCAGAAATGCTTCTGGCAGAAGTGGGCCTTTCAGAAAGAAAAAATCATCTTCCTGGAAAACTCTCCGGGGGAGAAAGGCAGAGGGTAAGCGTTGCCCGTGCTCTGATAAACGATCCATCCCTTATTCTTGCAGATGAACCTACAGGAAATCTTGATCCACAGAATTCTCGTCTTGTGGGAGACCTTCTTTTTTCTATGGCAGATAAGTTCAATAAGACTCTCATTCTTGTAACCCATGATATGGAATTAGCAGAACTGGGCAGTATTAGATATCGCCTTAATTCTTCCGGAAGTCTTTCAAGGGAGAAATAAAATGAAGGCCAGAAGTTCCTTTCTTTATGCAAAAAGAATCCTCTTTCCAAAATCCAGAATAAAAAGCCAGGCCAGAATGAGCATCATTGGCTCTATTATCTGCATTGCCTTAAGCGTAATTCCTCTGATAAGCGTGACAATGGTAAGCGATGCCATGTTTACCGGAATGACAGAAAGGCTTATAAATCTTTCTTCCAGTCACATACAGGCCGTTTTAAGCCGGCAGAGTTCAAATGTAAAGGATTATAAAACTTTTACGGATTACGCAAAAACTTTTCTGGAAATAGAGGGCGTTAAGGATGCCTATGCAGAAATTGACGCAGACGCTCTTTCTTCTTCTAAAAACTTCAGAACAGGGGCTAAAATCAGGGCAGTTGAAAGACGGCTTTTTCAAGAAAATGAAGATTTTAAAAGACTTTTAAATGTCAAGGAAGGAGACATTTCTCTTTTTCAGACAGGTAAAAAAGTTTGTATTATCGGAGAAAAAATATCAGAAAGTCTTGGCATAAAGAGTGGAGATTCTATCCGACTTATTACTAGCAGCCGGGTAGCCTCTTTTAAGGTGGCCAGCGTAGTCTCTTCCGGCTATCAGGAACTTGATTCCCTCTGGGTATTCATTCCCCTGGATGAGTCATTTTCATTTCTGGCTCCAAAAAACTCTCTTCATTCAGTTTTTCTTAAAACTGAAAGTTCTGAAATTCCTTATCTAATGAAAATTCAGGAAGAGATTGATTTTCAATATGCAGGAAGAGTCCGCCTCTACCGCTGGGATGAAGTAAATTCCGGCCAGTTTGAAAATTTTTCGTCAACAAAAATAATGCTCACTTTTATAATGGCACTTATTGTCCTTGTTTCTTCAATAAACATCTCTTCTGCCCTGGTAATGCAGGGTATGGAGAGGCGAAAAGAAATAGCAATTCTCAAAAGTCTGGGTGCCAGCTCAAAAGGAATTACCCTGGCATTTTTAATTACGGGAAGTTTCTGCGGGCTTAGCGGCTGCCTTATTGCTCTTCCAATCGGGCTTTTCCTTGCCTTAAATATAAACAGCCTGGTCAGACTTGCTGAAAAAATTATCAATTTTTTTCCATTTTTAATTAGCCGGATAAAAGGAAGTCAAATTTCAGAAATTCATCTTATGGATCCTGCCTATTATCTGCAGAATATACCTGTAAAGATTGAGATGGCAAAAATATTCCAGCTCCTTCTTTTTGTATTTGTATTATCTCTCTTGGTTTCTCTTTTGCCATCAATAAAAGCTGGCAAAGAAAGACCTTTGGATACTTTCAGGAGGGTTTAAATGCTCTGTGATTTGTGTAAAAAAGGAACTGCCGTAATCTTTCTGGAGAGAAAAGGACCACGGGGAACAGAAAAAATTTGCCTTTGTGAGGAATGTTCCAGGGAAAGGGGAATTACTGCCATGCAGGTTGCAAGCGAACAGAAAAATGTTGCTCTGGTTTTTAATGAAATTTATGAAAAAATCACCAGAAACAGTCCCGAATTCAGACAGCTGTGTCCCGGCTGCGGAAGAAGTCTGGGGGATATAAAAGCAAAAGGAACCTGCGGTTGTCCTGAGTGCTATACAGTTTTTGAAAGCCAGATTCGTCAGGCTCTGGATCAGCATGGTTTTATAGGAAAATATACAGGAAGCCTTCCAAAGAGAGTAAGAAACTTTAGAAATGCTCTTACCGACAGGGCTGACCTTCAGTTAAAACTTGAAAAAGCCATTCAGGAAGAAAATTATGAAAAAGCTGCCGTTTACAGGGATTTTTTAAGGGCTCTTGAAAAGTCTGCCGTATCAGATGGAGAAATTGCTGATGAAAAAATATCAGATGGAAATGGCGAAAAATCTGATGAAAAGGGCGGAAATTCACAGGAAAAGTCTATGAATCCTGATGGCCCGGAAGAGACAAAAAAAGAATGATTTTTTATTTTCAGGCAGTAAAAAATTGAGGAAAAAATATGAATGAAGAAAAAGAATACATTCAGAAAGAAAGTGAGGATTCTAAACCCTGGTATGCAAAAAAAGGAGACGATTCTGATGTTTTTTTAACATCCAGAATCAGGTTTGCCAGAAATCTTGCAAATTTTCCTTTTCCAAACAGATTCAGGGGGGATGACAGACAGAGGGTAAATGCAATTCTTCTGGATGTTTTTTCAAAAGTAAAAAATCCAGATGATTTTCACCTTATTCCCATGGAAAATTTAAGTCCCCAAAACTATTATATTCTTCAGGAAAGGGGAATTTTAAAACCTAAAAATGAAGTTCAGAACCTCAATATTAGTCAGCCAACTTCTATTGTAATGAATAGCAGAGGAGACATCTCCATTCTGATAAATCAGATTGACCATCTTCGCCTTTCCGCATTTAAAAGCGGCCTTGATTTTACCACTTCTTTTTCTCTTTTAAGGGATCTGGATAGTTTTTTTCAGGAACACGTGCAGTTCGCTTCCAGCCTGGAATTCGGATATCTTACCTGTGCCATGAAGGATTTGGGAAGCGGAATAAAATTTTCAGCCCGGGCAAATCTTAAAATGTCTGTAAACGCCTGCAAAATACGTGAACTTAAAAAAAAGGCAGAAGAATCTCAAATGGCTCTTCTTCCTTCTTTTCCTTATTACACCAACGATGGTGGTCTTCCTGCCGGTATTTTTTATGATATTGTTTCTACAAAAGCAATAAATGGTTCAGATGTAAGCCAGCTGGCGGAAATGGAAGCACTTTGTTCATTTATTGCTTTTGTAGAAACAATATCATAAAAAATACCGGCAGGAAGACCACCATCGTTGGTGTAATAAGGAAAAGAAGG
>JAILKG010000179.1 GCA_024693915.1 Treponema sp. | reverse complement strand
AGGAATTATCCTTTCTTACGCAGGAGACCCTGACGAAGCCCTGGACTGGTACTTCAAATGTAACGATTTGAGAACCCGCATCGGCGACCTTCTTTCCATGATGAAGATTCGTAACGGTCTTTCCTATGAAGCTCTTTCCAGGGCTCAGTATGACGATTCCTACGACTTGATCAACAGCTTTATCAACAGAATCGGTGAAATAAGCGACTATGCAGAAATTTTGAACACATTAAAAAATGTTGCCCACGCTCTGTTCTATGCAAGAAAATTTGACGAATCATACTCGATTTTCCAGAAAATAATTCATTTTATTCATCTTTTTAATCTGGAAGACACTACCTACGATTCCTTTGTTCCTGAGTACAACGACATGCTCATCTACAAAACCTTCATTGAACTTGGCAGGGGTGATTTAATCTGGTCAAAAATCAATTTTGTGAACATCATGCACAACGGAAGGGCAATCAGTCCAATTGAGCAGCCCCTTCTTGCTCTTCTGCAGGCTTTGATTTCTGCGGAAGAAGGGGAAATTGACGACGCAATTGATTTTTTTGAAAACGGCATGAAAATGTTCGCCCAGGTAGGAAAGAGTCAGGAACACCGCCTTGTCTTTATGTATTACGAGTTCAGCTATCACCTTTCACTTTTGAACAGGAAGGAACTTGCTGAAAAGTATTTTAAGAGGGGTCTGGAAGTTGCCCACCAGTTCAATTTTGCCCACTATACCAAGTTCAAAGATGATTTAACTCTGGAAGAATATATTGAGGACAAGGTGGTGCTGGAGCCGCTGAATGTGAACCTGAATTATCTGGAAGAAAAGGCAGAAAAGGACAGGCTTTTGAACCAGCTTCATGCCAGTTTGCACAACTACCAGTTCTTGAACAGAATCATGGCTTTTGCTTCCAATTCCCCGAATATCAAAGCATTTGTCCACAATGCCATTCAGGCTTCTTTTGACTACACCATGGCAGATGCCATTTTTATCTTTGAACAGACGGAAAACGGCTGGAAAAACCTTTCTTCTTCCGGTGGAGTGAGTGATATCAAGGAACCTGATTCCGATATGATGGAAGCCATTGCCGGTGAAAACAGTGAACAGAAAAACGGAAAACTTGTCTGGGATGAAAAACTGGGTGCCTACAGGGCAAACCTTTCTAAGTTTGAGTTCAAGGGTGGATTTATAATTTATCCTAATAAGACAAATCCTTTCTCTACGGAAACACTGAACATCATGAACATCGCTCTGTCAAACATTCAGGCTCACCTTGTAATGCTTAAACAGAACGAACATTTGATGTACATTTCTTCCACCGACCAGCTTTCCGGCCTTAAAAACAGGCGGGCTCTTCAGGACTTTATTACTTTGGAAAACGAAAGGCTGCGACGCTACAAGACAAAACGCAAATTTGTTTTGCAGGAAACAATCGCCTTTATTGACCTGGATAATTTTAAGTTCTACAACGACACCTTTGGCCACGAAGCGGGAGATTTGTTCATTTCCTGCTTTGCCCAGCTCTTAAAGAAGATTTACAGGCGGGTTGACTTTATTGCCCGCTTTGGTGGTGACGAGTTCATTGTAATTCTTTCTGACGCTTCTTGTTCTGAGGCTCAAAGGGTTGCCGGCCGCCTTTACGACGGACTTTCCAGCGAAGGCTTCTTTATTCCAAAGCTGGAAGCAATGCTGGGGCAAAAGGTACTTGTTTCTCCTGAAAAATATTTGAATTTCAGTATGGGTCTCTGCTCTAATTACGATTTTGAAGATACTTCTGACTTGGATCAGGTTATGACAAAGGCTGATGCTGCCCTTTACTACTCAAAGGAGCACGGAAAGGGAAAAGTGACAATCTGGACTGATATAAAGGATTCTCTTTCTGAAGACGACAAAAACTCTAAAAAGCTGGATAACTAAAAATGGGCAAAAAGAAAATTTCTCATGAGCTTATAATAAATGCCTTTTTATGCTGTGCTTTTGAAAAGAGTGCCGGTTCAACCTCCCTGCAGGATATTGCAGATTTTCTGGGAATAAAAAAGGCTTCCCTTTACAACCATTTTTCCAGCAAGGAAGAGATGTATGTTTCAGCGGTGGATTTTTGCAGAATCAGCCTGGATTCGGTGAATTTTATTCCGGACGACGAAAGAAAAAACGACAGAATATATCTTCTGGACATAAAATCTGCCTTCAAAAAACTCTTAAAGCGCTATGTTCAGATTTACGAAAGCGATCCAATTTTTCAGATTTACAGCTTTGTGAACTCGGAAAAGTATTTTTTTGCCAAAGCCGAAAAAATTATGGAAAGTGAAATTTTTAAGGTGAAAAGCGGAATAATTGAACTTTTACGGGGCTTTGAAAAAAAGGGTGAAATAAAGCTGCCGGATACTGAACTTTTGCGTGACCTGGCCCTGAATTTTACCCTTTCCTTTATGCAGCAGCTGGATTCCTACATAGTGCGCAAAAAAGAAATTGCCCGCCAGAACCCTGAATGCGGAGTGGGAAGCCTTTTTGCCCTTCCCACTGATGAAGAAGCTCTGGAAGAAATTGCTACATTTGCAGATTTTTACCTGGGCCTGCTGGAATACAATTAGTTTTTGAGGAAAAAGCCCCTGTGGCGGCCCCGGGAAGAGCCCTCCGGAATACAATTAAGGCCAGAACCGGAAACTTTCCTGAGCCTGATTTCTGCCTGGCAGGACGACTGCCGAACTGCAACTAGGACCGGTTCTGGAGGCGCTCCTGATTTATGCCCGGCAGGATGACTGCCGGACTACAATTAGTTATTGTGGGCAATTCCCCGAATCTGGTCCAGAGAACTGATTCCCTTTCTCTTCATGTAGGCTTCAAGGCCGTCAATGCACTCAATCATGGTGAATGGATTTGCAAAAGTGTTTGTTCCAACCTGAACCAAAGAGGCACCTGCCATCACAAACTCAACTACATCCTGCCACTGGGCAACGCCGCCGATGGCAACAATTGGAACCTGCTTTTCTGCAGGCAGGCTTTGAATTGCTTCGTAGAGTTCGTAAATCAGGCGAACGGCGATTGGTCTAACGGCTGGTCCTCCAAAGCCCGCTTTAATTTTGTCAAAAACAGGTCGCCCGCTTTCAATGTCAATTGCAACTCCCTGGAAGGAATTACACAGGCTGATTGCGTCTGCTCCTGCCTCAATGCAGGCAAGGGCGACCTGATTCAGTTCCGGAGACTGAGGGGTCAGTTTTACCCATAAAGGCTTTCTGGTAACGGCGCGGACTGCAGTAACCACTGTTGAAGCGGAAGAACAGCTCATTCCAAAGGAGGCGCCACCTGCACTCACGTTTGGACAGGAAATATTCAGTTCGATTACAGGAACGTCAGTTTTTTCAAGAAGTTTGGCTCCCTCAACATAGCTTTCAAGGCTTGAGCCGGAAAGGTTTGCAATTGTAACGGCGTCCAGTTTCATCATTTCCGGGAGTTCGTGTTCAATAAAATGAGGAATTCCTGGGTTCTGAAGACCAATGGAGTTCATAAGACCGCTTGGAGTTTCCCACACGCGGATTCCGCTGTTTCCCTGGCGAGGCTCAAGAGTTAGTCCCTTGGAAGAAATGCCGCCCAGGCGGTTTACGTCAAAAATCGGTGCGTATTCTGTGCCGAAGCCAAAGGTTCCGGAAGAACCAATCATTGGATTTTTGAATTTAACGCCCTTTACGGTTACGCTCAGGTCTGGGGTTAGGGAAAGTTCCTGTAAGGCGACAGATGTGCCATTTTTTGGTGCAGAGCCAGTTTGTGCGGTTGAGCCTGCTGCTGCGGCGTTCTGTGCTTGCATACCTGAGCCAATCCCAGCCTGTCCGGCAGAATTGTTTCCCGCCTGGCCGGCAGTTCCTGCTCCCTGAGACCCATTCTGAGCCTGGGCAAGTTTTGCTGCAATTCTTGAGCCTTCCGGTTTAGGGAAGGATAATATTTTTGAATCAAAAACTGGGCCGTCCTTACAGCATCTTAAATTTCCCTGGCTGGTAGGAATTACACAGCCCAGACAAACGCCTACGCCGCAGGCCATTCTGGCTTCCATGCTTATCCAGCACTGAACGTCTGCTTCTTCAGAAATCTTTTTGATGTAAGCCAGCATTGGGGCAGGTCCGCAGGCGTAAACGGCGCTGTAGCCCTGCTGTCTGATTTTTTCTGCGTCTATGGCGGCGGTAATCATGCCTTTGATGCCCACGCTTCCGTCATCGGTGGTGATGGTAAGGCAGCGGGCTTTTAAGGCTTCAAGACCATAGGAGCCGCTTTTGAAACTGGCGATAAAATCGTAGGAGTTTTCCGGAAGGGTTTTTGCAAAGCCCGCAACAGGGGCAACGCCGATTCCTCCGCCGCAGATGAGCACTTTGGAGGAGTCTGTTGAACTGTCGTACTTGCCTGAGGAGTCAGTTTCCGCTGCGGCTGAGACACCACAAGCTGTGCCCGGTGCCGGGAAGGTGTTTCCCAAAGGTCCCAGAATCTGCACTTTATCATCGGCTTCCAGAGAGCAAAGTTCTTTTGTTCCCTTTCCTTTTAAGAGAATAAGAAAAGTGATTTCCACCCCGTGGCTATTTTTTTCAGCCTGAAAAACGCTGATAGGACGGGCAAGGAGCTGCTGGCTTTTTTCTGAGCGCAGCATGTAAAACTGACCCGGCAGAGGAAGAGGCAGATCTTCAGACTTTTTTTTGCCGGCACAACCTTTACTGCTGGAATTTTTCAAATCTTCCGGACAAATCTGAAGCTTCAGGCGGTAAACAGAGCCCTTTGGAAAAGCCCCGTCTTCGCTCTGGCATAAAGATACATAGCTTGAAGAAAAAATTGGGTATGGAAGACCATTGCAGTCAGTAATCGCAGTCATTTTGTTGCTCCTTGCATTTGATATTTTATTTTCCGGTTAAATCTTTCTTGCTATAGATGGCTGCCCTGGCCGCAGAATCGGCAATGTCGCTCATGCTCAAGGTGCCCCTTTCACGCTTTTCAGCCAGAGCTTCATCCTTTTTCCATGCGCACAAAATGCCACGGCTGGAGTTTACCGTGCCGCCGCATTTTTCAAGCAGGGTGCGGGCAATTTCTGCAGCTCCTCCCTGAGCACCATATCCCGGAATCAAAAAGAAGGTTTCCGGATAGCGGTCGCGCAAAATTCTTGCGTCTTCCACCTGGGTTGCTCCCACAACGGCGCCAATTGGACCGCAGGTCTGGCTTGAGTAAGCGTCATAGCCAGCCTTAAATTCCTGGTTGATTTTTGCAATCTGATCGCCTACACGTTCAAGCAAAAGACCGCCAGCTTTCA
>JAILKG010000147.1 GCA_024693915.1 Treponema sp. | reverse complement strand
CGAAGCAAAAAGACTCTGTTTGTGGCTGACGCGAAAGCGGTATATAATAGTTCCTCTGCCACAAACAGCGTCTAGCGTAATATTGCGCGTTTTTTGGACCGTGACACGCAGCCCTTAACACTTTTTTTTGCGCTCTTTATTTATAATGCGTTTGCCCTGATTTTTTGGCCTAAATCACTTGAAAAAGGCTGTGTATATCCTTAAAATAAAAGAAGTATACTATTTATAGAAGTAAAGCGTTAAAAACCGCTTCTGCATTTTTTAACGCTTTGCATAAAACACAGACCGTAAGAGGCCTGTCACAGGAAACATTTTATGAAAAACATTCAGAATAAATGGATTAGAGGTGCAATTCCTGCCCTTCTTCTTCATTTCAGTATCGGTACAGTTTACTGCTGGTCAATGTTCAGTCAGGAAATAGCTGACTACATCGGATATTCAAAGGGAGCTACAGAATGGGCTTTCAGCTTTGCAATTTTCTTTCTGGGAATGAGCGCAGCCTTTCTTGGTAATGTTGTAGAAAAAAACATTCACAAATCATCCCTTATTGCAACAATCTGTTTTGCCCTTGGTATGGCGGGAACAGGTTTCTTTATCTGGCTGGGCGGAAAAAGTTACATGGGTGGCAGCGGAAAACCAGCCCTCATTTCACTTATCGGTATTTACATCACCTATGGATTTATAATGGGCGTAGGTCTTGGAACAGGATATTTAAGTCCTGTAAAAACCCTTATGCTCTGGTTCAAGGATAAAAAGGGTCTGGCAACAGGTCTGGCCGTAGCTGGTTTTGGAGCTGCAAAAGCAATCGCAAGTCCAATCATGCAGGCTCTTCTTGAAAAACTTGGTGACGGCGGAATCTACAAAATGTTCTACATCCTTGCAGCGGTTTATTTTGTTATGATGTTCATCGGACACCTCCTTCTTGCAAAGCCTGCAGACTGGGTAGAACCACAAAAGAAGTCAAAGGAAGAAGGAATCATTGCAACCCTTAAGAGAGAACCAATTTACAGTTATATCGGAATCTGGCTCATGTTCTATATCAACATTACCTGCGGTCTTGCCCTTATCAGTCAGGAAAAAATGATTGTAAAATGCATAGGCCTTGCAGGATTTGCCGGAATCATTTCAACAGTTTCCGCAATTTTCAATGCAGGCGGCCGCTTAGGTTTCTCTGCCTGGGCTGACAAACTCAAAGACAGAAACACAATCTACAAATTGATTTTCGTTCTTTCAATCGCATTTACAGTAATTGTTCTTGCCACAAAGGGTATCCAGAACGGTTACGGAAAAACAGTACTCATCATTTTTGTACTTGCTCTCATCTTTATCGTAAACGCAGGCTATGGCGGAGGTTTCTCAAACGTTCCTACCCTCCTTTCTGACCACTACGGAATGGGTTCAATCAGCGCAATTCACGGAATCACCCTTTCAGCATGGGCATTTGCAGGTCTCACTGGAAACCAGATGGCATCCTTCATCGTAAATCACACAGGAAGCTTTATCGATGTTCATGGAGTAAAAGCAAATCCAGAAGGATATCAGAACGTTCTTTACGTTACACTGGCATTATATGCCGTAGCACTTCTTCTCAGCCTCTTCCTTGTAAAGCCTACAAAGAAAGAAGCAAAGACAGAAGAAACTAAATAATTTTGTAAATTAATGGAGGTTTATATTTATGGATAAGGCAGAAATCTTAAAAAGAGCTCAGGATTACATCAAGGCAGAAAAAGATGAAAGATTCAGAAAAGAAGTAGAAGACCTTGTAAAAAAAGAAGATATTAAAGAACTTGAAGACAGATTCTATCAGACTCTGGAATTTGGAACTGGTGGACTTCGTGGAATCATGGGCGGTGGAACAAACCGCATGAACACCCTGGAAATCAATCTTGCAACTCAAGGTCTTGCAAACTATGTAATCAAAGCTAATCCTGAAAAAGCAAAGGCAGGAACTTTAAGTGCAGTAGTAGCATACGACAGCCGCAATAACTCAGATGTTTTTGCAGAAGCAACTGCACTTATTTTTGCAGCCAACGGCATTAAAGCTTATCTTTTTACAGGACTTCGCCCTACCCCAGAGCTTTCATTTGCAATCCGCCACTTTAAGGCAGATACGGGTGTAGTTGTTACAGCCAGCCACAACCCAAAAATGTACAACGGTTACAAGGCTTACTGGAACGACGGTGCTCAGGTTATTGAACCTCACGACGTAGGAATCATTGAAGAAGTAAACAAAGTAACTTCTGTAAAAACAATTTCTAAAGAAGAAGCTATCAAGAGCGGAAAACTTGTATTAATCGATGAAGAAATCGATAAGCTCTACTGGGATATGTGTAAAGCTCAGCTTTTCCGCCCGGATCTTATCAAAGAATATGCAAAGAATGTAAGCGTAGTTTACACTCCTCTCCACGGAACCGGAGCAATGCATGTAGAAAAAGTTCTTGGAGATCTTGGTCTTGCAGTAAAAACTGTTCCAGAACAGAGAAATCCAGACGGAAACTTCCCTACAGTTGAAAAACCAAATCCGGAAGAAAAACCTGCTATGAAAATGGCTGTTGAACTTGGAACAAAAGAAAAAGCAGACTGTGTAATGGCTACAGACCCTGACTCAGACCGCTTTGGAACAGCCTTCCCTGACAAAGACGGAAATTTCGTACTCCTCTCCGGAAACCAGATGGGTGCCCTCTTAATGGAATATGTTTTCCTTTCAAGGAAAGAATTTAACCGCCTTCCACAGGGTTCATACTGCGTTCGTTCTATTGTTACCAGCCCATTCGGCGATGAAATCTGTAAGAAATACGGTGTAGAAATGATTGAATGTCTCACTGGTTTCAAGTGGATTGCAGCTGTTGAAGCAGAAAGAGAAGCAAAAAATCAGGGTGAATATGTATTCGGCCTTGAAGAAAGCTACGGCTATAAAATTGAAAAAGAAGTTATGGACAAAGACGGAGTTTCAGCAGCTGCTCTCTGTGCAGAAATGACAATGTACTGGAGAAGCAAGGGAAAGAGCCTTCTTGAACATCTTGATGACATGTACAAAGAATACGGCTACTTTGAAGATCGCGCAATCTCAAAGAACTTCCCTGGAATGGAAGGCGTTTCCATCATGAAGGGAATTATGTCTAAGCTTCGTGAAGAAGGTTTGAAGACTCTTGCAGGTAAAAAGGTTGTAAAAATCAGAGATATTCAGAACTCTGTAAGCTACGACCCGGAAAATCCTTCTAAAAAAGAAGCAGTTAACCTTCCAAAGAGCAATGTTCTTCAGTTCTTCCTTGAAGGCGGTACAATTGTAAGTGCCCGCCCAAGTGGAACAGAACCAAAAATCAAGTTCTACATCAATACAAAGACTGAAGTTGGCGGCGCTAAGTGCGACAATTGTCTTGCAGAAACTAAAAAAGAAGCAAGAGAACTTTGTGACGCTATCGAAAGAGACATCAACAACATCTTAGATGCAGCTGGAAAATAAATTTCTTCTGGACTACAGGCGAATGTTCCGTCTTCTTGAAGGAGGCGGAACATTTGTGGCCTTTGATACAGAAACAACCGGTCTTTCTCCTCAGACCGCCACAATTATTGAAATCGGGGCGGTCAAATTCAATTCTTCCGGAATCATAGGAAAATTCAATACCCTTATAAATCCTGGCTTTCACATCCCTTCCCGTATAACTGACCTGACTGGCATCAATGATCAGATGGTAAAAGATAAACCCTTCATAAAAGACATACTTAAAGATTTTTTAGATTTTCTTGATGATTCCATAATAATCGGCCACAATGTACAGTTTGACCTTCGTTTTTTGCAAAGCGAATGCCAGAAAAACGGCTTTAAATATCCTTTAAATCAGGTAATAGACAATCTCCGTTTTTCACGATGGGCCTTTGCCGGAGAAAGCAAATTTAATCAGGAAATAATGGCAGAAAGGCTTAATATTAAGATTAAGGAAGCCCACAGGGCTTACGACGATGCCTTTGTTTGCGGAAACATTTTCCTTTCTTTAATAAAACACACCGCCGACAAACAGAAAATATAGTCCCCTTTTATTGACTGGTAGGCCCCTTCCCTAGGAAAAAGCATTTCAGAGTAAAAATAAGAGAGTTTCCGGGTAAGACTTATTCTTCTTCCTCTTCTTCATCCTGCTGTAATTCCTGCAATGTATCCTCCGGATGGTTACCAATTAAAATTGCAATTGGATGAAGGTAGGAAACGTTTTCGCATACAATCTTTATTATTACCATAACAGGAACTGCGATAATCATTCCAATAAAGCCCCACATCCAGCCCCAAAAAGTCAAGGCAACAAGGATAATAAAAGGAGAAACTCCAAGATTTTTTCCAACAATTCTTGGCTCAATAATATTTCCAATAACAAAATTAATAGTAAATGTTATAAGAAATACCAGAATAATTCTTACAGGGCTTGGGTAAAACTGCAAAATAGCAAAAAGAGTCATCATCAGAACTGAAAAAATCGAACCAAAAGTAGGAATAAAGTTCAATATAAAAGCAAGAAAGGCCCACATTGGTGCAAAGTCAAGTCCCAGGCAAAGACACATTAAAAATACAAGAAGTCCTGTTGCAAGGGAAACAAAAAACTTAATCGTAAGAAAGCGGGCCGTATCGCTGATAGTCTTTTTTATCATTCCTTCAACCCGTCCCTGAAATTTTCCCTGAACCATGGCATATACTTTTTCCTTGCCAAATTTCAGTTCAAGAACAAGAAAGACAGTAAAAAGAAGGGTCAGGCCAAAGGATTTTACAAAACTAAAAATATTACCGGAAAGGAAAAGAGCCAGCTGCTGCAAAACTTCCCTGATTTTTAACTGACTCCATATATTCTGCATAAAGTTTTTATCATCGTAAAAGGTAATATTAAAAGTATCTGCAAAGACTTTATAAAGAAAAAGAAACTTATTTTCGTATTTAGAATACTGGTTCAAAAAGGCTGTAATACTCTTTCCAACCAGAGTAGAAATGATGATAAAGATAATGACGATTAGAAAAACCATCAGAATGGTACCCAAAGCCCAGGGAATTTTTAACTTTGAGTTAGCCTTCTTAATGGCCGGATAGATGATGAAAGAAAAGAGAATGCTTACCAGAACTGGAAGCACCACAGAAGATAAAACTTTTCCAAGTGCGCCTAAAAGCACAACAAGGAAAAACATCAGAATGTAAAAAGTCTGTCTTGAGTAATTCTTTTCTTTCATACACCGTCCTGTATAAAAGGAAACCTCAAATTGTTATAAAAGTAACAATAAATTTGTATTGAGGTGCCTATTTTTTGTTCTTTGGAAGAATCTTGTCAAATCCGCAGAAAGGAACCAGAACTTCAGGAATAGTTACAGAACCGTCAGCATTCTGGTAGTTTTCAAGGATTGCAAGCATTGCTCGTCCAACAGCGATAGCAGTACCGTTCAAAGTGTGAACATACTTGTTCTTGCCGTCGTCGTCCTTGTATTTGATGTTCAGGCGGCGGGCCTGATAATCTGTACAGTTTGAAGTTGAAGTAACTTCACCGTATTCACCGCCGTTTCTTCCAGGCATCCATGCTTCCAGATCCCATTTGCGGTATGCTGGAGCACCTAAGTCTCCTGAACAGGTATCTACAACATGGAATGGAAGACCAAGTCCTGTAAAAATTTCTTCTTCAATTTCACGAAGTTTGTGATGAAGTTCGTCTGACTGTTCTGGAGTAGAATATACAAACATTTCTACCTTGTCGAACTGGTGAACGCGGTAAAGTCCCTTTGAGAACTGGCCGGCAGCACCTGCTTCTCTGCGGAAACAGTGTGAAAGTCCACCGTAAAGAAGAGGAAGCTTTGCTTTATCAAGAATTTCCCCTGAGTGGTAACCGCCCAAAGTGATTTCTGCAGTTGCAACAAGACAGGTTCCTTCTTCTTCGATTGCGTAAACATTTGATTCGTTTCCACGAGGATTGAAACCGATACCTTTAAGAACCTCTTCCCGGGCAACGTCAGGAGTGATGAAAAGCTCAAATCCGTGCTTACGGAGTGTGTTCAAAGCATACTGAATTAAAGCCTGTTCAAGGAAAACAGCTTCGTTTTTGAGGTAATAGAATTTAGGACCAGAAACCTTAGTTCCACGGTCAAAATCCAGAAGATCCAGTTCTTCTGCAATCTGAACATGATCTTTTGGTTCAAAATCAAATTTTCTTGGAGTTCCAACCTTTTTTACCTCAAGGTTTTCTGTATCCAGTTTACCGATTGGAGCATCAGGATGAATCATATTAGGAATTGCACGGGCTGCTTCTTCAAGCTTTACTTCAGTTTCAGAAAGTTCCTTGTCGATTACTGCAATTTCTTCCTTGATTTTTTTACCGGCTTCAATAAGTTCAGCGCGTTTTGCATCATCAAGCTTCTGCTTCATAGCCTTAGCGTTTTCGTTTCTCTTGGTCTGTAGTTCCTGCTGTTTTGTAACAAGGCTGGTTCTTTTATCAAAAAGTTCTACTACGATATCAGCATCTGCTGTCATATTGCGGTTTTTAATGTTTTCTTTTACAGCCGCAAGATTGTCTTTAATAAATTTATAGTCTAACATCTGTTTTCTCCCATATTTATATTATATCTCTAATTCTACTGCAAATCGTAAGAAACTTTAACCTTTGATGTCAAAATTAACTTGTGATCATCAGTTTTTGTTTCGATAATTTCGTCGCTTTCAATTCCTGTTACTTCACCAATCTTTGAACCACTGGCACCTGCAAGAAGGGAAGCTGCGTCCTGGGCATTCTGAATTGCAAGGGAACGAACTCGGCGCACTTCGCTCTGGGTATCTGCAGTTTCAAAGCGAATATTCTTAAGTTTAATAAGACCTGACTTGCAGTCGATAATTGCAGGAACAAGAGCAGGATTTCTTACTGTTACAAAAACCTGTCGGCGGGATTCATAGTTATTTGGATTTGTGATTACACAGTTTGTTGTCTGGATATCACCTTCGCTTACACCAACTTCTTTAACAGCATTTACAAAGCGCTGTGTGATTGTGTCGTTATCCTGAACAATCAGTTTTGCGCTCCAGCCGCTGGTTGTAACTACAAATTCTATCACCTGAAGATCAGAAGGAAGAGTTACGCTTGCAGATCCGGAAACGGTGATTGTTTTCTGTCTTTCTTCCGGCTTATTTATTGTACAGGACAAAAGAAGAAGAGAAATAGAAAGCATTGAAATAATTTTTAATTGTTTTTTCATA
The DNA here is from genome assembly GCA_024693915.1 of Treponema sp. Taxonomy (GTDB): domain Bacteria; phylum Spirochaetota; class Spirochaetia; order Treponematales; family Treponemataceae; genus Treponema_D. The sequence continues at coordinate 22,246 of JAILKG010000147.1, read as the reverse complement.
TAAAATCCTCCAGCCTTTTCTTATTTTAAGCAGGGCTAAAAAAGAAAAAGCTTATTTTACTGTTTTACCTTATATTTATATAAAATCTTTTCAGGAAAATACTTCGCTTTTTAGCTTCTTCCCAGAGAAGACTCTGAGGATAGTTTTCCAGCAAAAGATCATATATTCTAACCGCCTCTTTTACATTCTGGACCTGGGATTTTGTTTCCAGAGTTTTTCCTTTAAGGAAGAGGCCTTCATCAATTCTGCTTACTGCAATTTCCAGGAATTTATCCACCAGAGAGAGGGCATCCCTGTATTTTTTTGAATTGTAAGCATTCTGAGCCTCTTTCAAAAGCTCATCAGGAGAATAATTGATTTCTTCCACCAGATTATCTTCTCCAGAGTCGGGCTGACTCTCTTCAGAAGTCTTTTGACCGGAAGAATTTTCTCTTTCTACTGATTTTGAATAGGAAGAAGTTTCCGTCTGTTTTTCTCCGCTATCCTGAATGACAGTTTTCAAAGAAGAACCATCGTTTTCTTCTGTTTTTTCATTTGAAGAAGAAAGGCTTTCAATCTTAGATTCATTCTGACCTTTGGAAGCCTTTTTCCCATCTTTATTTTCGTCAGACTGATTTTCTTTTTCCAGAGCAGCCTCTTTTTCCCTTTCTTCCTTAAGTCTCTTTTCCTTTAGACTTTCAGCAGTAATAGTAGGCTTTGGAGGAACAAGAAGGGCATAATCAGGAGCCTTTACGTGATTCTGATTATCAGAATACCCATTAGTTACTTCTATCAAAAGATAATCGTCTATGTAAGTGCCAGAGAGGGCGTCATTTTTGTAAAAGTGAAGAAGATATTTTCCAGGATTTCTAGAGCGCAGGGTAAAAGTTGTGTTCTCCCCCCCTAGTTTTCTTCCGCTGAAAACAAAATATCTGTTACGAACATCAACCTGTCCTTCTTCATCAATACAGCCCTGATAAATCCAGCCTTTTCCCGGATAAGTAATATCTATAAGCTGGCTCTGAGGAACAGTAAGGCTTCTTGAAGGAACAATTACCTTCTCTTCTGCCTGCTCTTCCTCATTTAATTCACTTTCATCTTCAGAATCTGACTCAGTATTATCAGAATCTCCTTCGTCAGATGGAGTTTCATCAGATGTATCCCCTTCTCCATTATCTTCAGTATTTTCATTTTCCATTGAAGACGGGGTATTTTCTTCAGAAGAATTTTCCTCCAGGCCTTCAGATGAAGAGTCACTTCCATTTTCAGAAGAAGCTTCTTCCACTCCTTCTTCACCCTGGTAAAGGTGAGTATTGTCTTCATTTTTATTTTCTGACTGATTTACATCAGGAATATCCGGTTCAGAAGGCAAAAGAGGCAGATTTTCTTCTTCATTTTCTTCTAAAGGAGGGAGTTCTGGAAGTTCTTCCGCTTCAACTTTTTCAGAAAAATCTTCCCAATTTTCCTCAGAATCAATCTGCTCTGAATCGCCATTGTCTAAATTTTCTGAAATATTCTGATTTTCAGAATTCTCATCCTGGTCCTTCTGCTCTGTAAGAGAAGAATCTGTAAGACCTTCATCTTCTTTCTGATTGTTCTCTTCAGTTAAATTTGGCTGCTCAATCACCTCTCCATTTCCGGACTTTTCAGGAGAGGAAGCACATGAGAAGAAAATAAAAAGTGAAAGAGCAGCACTTAAATAGAGTATTTTTTTCACGGTGCCGCTCCTAATATATCATCTGCCATTTTAGAGTTCACTTCTCTCAATTTTTTTATCTCGCTCTGTCCCGGCACTGTAAACCATTCATCACAGTCACTGTCACTCCATTTTTCCGGAGTCTGACGACTGGTAACGTATTCATCTGGAACTTCCGGGCCGCTGGGAATCAAAAGTTCATTTTTTAATTCCATTCTTCTTACTGAACCATCTGCTTTTTTTTCAGGCTTTTTCATGTTCAGAATCAGAATAAAAAGAGCACACAAGGTCATAAACAAAAGAATCGAACAGATAAAAAGAATTCTTTTTGTTGAATCTGAGAAAAAATCCTTTATGTTTTCAACAAGCTCTTCAAAATCTATCATTATTCACCAGAACCAGCTTGGTCTTTAGCATTTTCACTGGAAGAAGAAGCTTCTGCTTCAGCAGCCTTCTTTTCTTCCTCTGCTTTCTCTTCTTCTTCAGCCTGCTTTTTAGCTTCCCTCAAAAGCCTTTTTTCTTCCTGACGCTTTTCTTCCTCTTCTCTTTTTACCCTTTCAATTTCAGGGTCGGTAATAGTACCGTCAGGATTATAGATGCGTTTTGGAGGTCTAGGAGGAACATAAGCTCCCTCGTCAACTTCCACATCTTCTTCCACAAAATCATCTTCCGCCCGGTCGATTTTAGCGCCTATGCGCACATCTTCATCCAGGCGAAGGGCAATAATTTTGCTTATACCGGATTCTTCCATTGTAATACCCAGCATTGTACTTGCACCCATAACGGTCTTTTTGTTGTGGGTAATCACAATATACTGAGAAACGTTGGCAAAGCTTTCCAGAGTGGTTACAAAACTGGAAACGTTCTTATCATCAAGAGCCGCGTCAATCTCGTCAAGAAGACAGAATGGACTAGGACGAACCTGATAAGTTGCAAAGAGCAGAGCAACAGCTGTCATGGTTTTTTCACCACCAGACAAAAGTGCAATATTTTCAAGTTTTTTTCCAGGCGGCTGGGCAAGAATTTCAATTCCACTTGTAAGCACATTCATTGGATCTTCCAGCCTGAGTTCTGCCCTACCTCCGTTAAAAAGGCGGCGGAACATGTTATGGAAGTTTTTCTTAATTTTATTGTAAGTTTCCAGGAACATTTCACTGGATTTACTCTTAATTTCTTCACTTACGCGGATAAGGTTATCAAGGGACTTCTGAGTATCATCATAATTTTCCTTCTGACGCTCGTATCTGTCCTTTATTTCGTTAAATTCCTCCACCGCCATCAAGTTTACAGAACCAAGAGAACGAAGATTCTCCCTGGCAGCAGTAAGTTTTTCCCGGAGCTCTGCAACAGGCTTTGTAATCTTATACATGCGCTCTTCAAATTCCATTAAGTCCCGGGAATGCTGCTCCTGGAAATTCTGTTTGATATTTCTGATTTCTGTATCGCTGGAGTTCAAACTCAAGGTAAGACGTTCAAACTGAGCCTGATACCTGTTCTGCTCTTCCTGCTTTTTCAGAAGCTTGTCTTTTTTACCGGAAACATTTGAATTGTTCTGGGCAATTTTTTCATCCAGTTCCTTAAGTTCATCAGCCAGCTTCTGTCCCTTATATTCAAGTTCTGAAAGTTCCTGCTGAACCTCAAGAATCTGTTCATTCATGTCTTCAGCTTTTTTCTGCTCAAGAGCAAGATCCTCTTCAGCCTGTCTAAGACTGTTCTGTTCACTTACAAGATTTCGTCTTAAAAGACTGGTCTGCTGCATGCTGGACTGAATCTGAGTCTCAAGCTGAGCCTTATTTACTCTCAGTCTGTTGCAGGTTTCCTTGTATTCATCAATTTTTGCAGAAAGCTGGGCATTCTGAGACCTTAAATCTTCTATTTCAGTATTAAGGGCATCAATCTGCCTGTGATTTTCCTGAATTTTTGAGTCCAGTTCCCTCTTCTTTGTCATAATTCCTTCAGGACTAAGGAATTCAACAATAAAGGCAGGACTTGCCTGATCATATGATTTAAAAGATTCTTCAATCTGATTTAAGAGACCTGAAACCTCTTCAAAATTTTGTGCCGCCTCTCCCAGAGTTCGAACAAAATCTTCGTTTGAATGAGAAGAAGAGGCAAAATCTATAAGGACATCTTTTCTTCCCTGAGCAAAAATTCTTAATTTTTCAATATTTTCAAGAACTTTTTCTTTTGATTCTGACAAAAGCTTATCGGAAAATCCCCTGTCCTTCAGCTTTGAATCAAGCATGCCCACAATATCTTCTGTGATTGAAGTTAATTCCTTCTGCAAATCCTTGCGGTCTTCTTCAAGCTGCAGAATTTTCTGTCTGTCGGCTTCTGCTTTTTTGTCGTTGTCTGTTATCTGAATGGAAGCAGTCTGAATATTCTGCTGAAATTCGTTTATATTTCTGTCAAATTCAGCAATCTGCTTTTCTTTCTGATGAAGATCTGCTTCCTGCTCATCAATTTCTTCCTGAAGGTTATCAATATTTTCCTGAATTGAGGAAAGCCTTACTTCCAGGGTGGAAATTTTTGTCTTTAATTCCCGGGCCTGAGAGTTCAGGTTGTTTACCATTTCAAGCTTACCGTTTCTGGCCTGTCCTATACCAACAAGTTCAGCCTGCATTGAGTAAACTTCTTCCTGCATCTCTTTAACCTTATCCATGTTTTCAGAGATGGTGTTGTTTATTTCTTCAATTTCTGCCCTTACCTGATCTCGTTTTTCAGTAACTTCCTTTAATTCATTTTCATGGCGGGCTTTATCTGTAACAAAATTCTTTAGTTTTAAAAGGGTGATATCCAGTTCAAGTTCAAAAACTTCGTCTTTTAATCCACGATACTTACTGGTTTTCTCTGCCTGAATTTTTAAGCTGTCGTAACTCCGCTTGATTTCCGCCATTGCAATTTCAATCTGCTGCATATTGCGGCGGGTCTGCTCAAGTTCCCTTTCTGCAATTGCGCATTCCGCTTTTGAACGGCTGATACCAGCGGCTTCTTCAAAAATATAACGTCTGTCTTCAGGCTTACTGGAAAGAATCTGGCTAACCTGCCCCTGCTCCATGATTGAGTAGGAAGATTTTCCTACACCTGTGTCCATAAAAAGTTTTACAACTTCTCTGGCTCCTACAGGACGATTATTGATAAAATACTCGTTTTCCCCGGAACGATAAAGGCGTCTTTTTATTGCGATTTCAGATTCTTCAAGAGGTAAAAGACCGGTTTCATTACTCATAGTCAGAGTAACTTCGGCAACATTCAGAGGAGCACGGCGTTCTGTTCCGTTAAAAATTACATCAGTCTTTTCAGCAGCGCGGAGATTTTTTGCCTTATTTTCTGCAAGAACCCACTTTATGGCATCTACGACATTACTTTTTCCACAACCATTTGGACCTAAAAGAGCCGTAATGCCGTCTGCAAAATCGATATGAGTTCTATCGGCAAAAGATTTAAAACCAAATATATCAAGACTTTTAAGAAACACGGACAATACTCCATTTAAAATGTCTTGTAATTATACTGATTTTGCTAGTCTCTTTCAACAAGAAGCCCCAAAGCCAGAGCAATCAATCCTGAAAGAATATAAATAGAAGAAAAAACAATAAAAACGATTTTAAGCCAGTTTAAAATCCAGAGGGTATTCAAAAAAGGAGGAATAAAAAGTGTAAAGGCAAGAAGAAGGATAGATATAAAAAATTTAAGCTTGTTCTTTCCCACAGACGAAATAACCATGCTTCTTATAAAAACAGAAGAAAGAGAAATCATGCTAAGCCATATAAGAGGCTTTAGAAAAAGTTCATAGATTGAAAAACTTGATGGACAGGAAACGATTATAAAATAAGGCATATAAATCGTAAAAAAGCCGCATTCAAGAAAGAAAAAAGACCTGACCTTAAATTCCAGTTCTTCCTTTGTCAAAAAGAAAAAGAGAAGATAAAGAAGTATCAAAGGAAACAAATATTCTCTTATGGCATAGTATGAAAAATTTGAAGAAAAAGAATACTCCGGCACCCTGTGAAGAAATGAAAAAATAAATGTGCAGATTGTAACTAAAAGTCCTGAAAGAAATCCGGAAAGAAAAACAGCCCTGTAAGCTTTGTCGCTGGAATTGGCAAGATATAAAAGCGAGACACAGGGAATCAGAAACAGAGTAAACAATAACATAGGTTTACTATAACACACAAAATAACGAGTTTCAATCTGTGTTTGAAGCAATGCAAGGACAAGCTTTGATTTTTAATTCAGACTATAGACAAAAGGCAGATTTTTACTATATAATAACAAAATACGTTTACATGATGTGTGTTCTGCACACTAGGAGGATAGTTGGCATACGCTAATAATAACAACAATAAGGGACAGAGGATAAATGAAATGATCCGTGTCCGTGAGGTCAGGCTCATCGATGATGAGGGAAACCAGAAAGGAATCGTTCCAACATTGGAGGCACTCAAGCTTGCAAAGGAAAAGGACCTTGACCTTGTTGAAGTAAGCCCAAATGCCAACCCGCCGGTTTGCAAAATACTCGACTATGGCAAGTACAGATTCGAACAGGAAAAAAAGCTCCGTGATGCCAAGAAGAATCAGAAAGTACTCAAGTTAAAAGAAATCCGTATGCAGCCAAAAATTGGCTCAGGAGATCTTGATACAAAGGCTAAGCATGTACAGGAATTTCTTGACGAGGGAAATAAGGTAAAAGTAACCATCCGCTTCCGCGGACGCGAACTTGCCCACACAGAACTCGGCTTTGACGTCCTGAATGAGGTGTTAAAAAGGCTTACCTCAGCGTATGTTGTGGAAAAACAGCCGGCTATGGACGGCAAAACAATGTCCATGACAATATCTGCAAAAGCCAAATAATTTTTTTTGAGGTAAAAGAAATGCCTAAACAGAAGACAAAACGTGCTGCTGCAAAACGCTATTCACTTACTGGTAGTGGAAAAGTTAAGCACAAGAAACAGAACCTTCGCCATATTTTGACAAAGCGTTCACCAAAAAGAAAAAGACAGTTGCGTGAAACTGGCTATGTAGCCGAAGCTGACGCAAGAAAAATCCGTAAGCAGATGCTTCCATACGGTTAATGAGGGGTAAAGAATGTCAAGAGCAATAGACGGAACAAAAAGAAAGAACCGCCGTGTAAAAATCCTTAAACTTGCTAAGGGTTTCCGCGGAGACAGAAAATCAAACTACAAACCTGCTAAAGATGCTGTTGTAAAAGCATTGACACACGCTTACGTAGATCGCCGCGACCGCAAAGCTAACTTCAGAGCATTGTGGATTGCACGTATCAACGCTGCTGTTCGTGACGAAGGTATGACTTACTCTACTTTCATCAACGGATGCACAAAAGCAGGCATCGCTATTAATCGTAAAGCACTTTCAAACATGGCTGTTGAAGATCCAGTTGCTTTCAAAGCAGTTGTAGAAGCAGCTAAAAAAGCGCTTAGCAAATAATTGACGGGGAGCCTTCAGGCATGATTTCACTGGAACAAATTTTACTTCTGGAAAAAAAAGTTGAAAGCGCTGTTGCAAAAATTGCACAGCTGCAAGCGGAAAACGATGCTCTGCGCACCAAGTGTTCAGAGCTCACAAATGCGCTTTCCTCGAAGTCGGAGCAGCTTTCTTCTTTTGAAAACGACCAGAATAAAATTGAAAGTGGAATCCTGAAGGCTCTTGACCGCTTATCTTCAATTGAAAACACTGTTTTACAGGCTGTACAGACCAGCAGTGTAAATGCGGTTCCAGAAAATCAGAATCAGTTTGAAAATCCTTCTTCACCAGAAGAAGAAAAACCAAGAGATTTAAATTCATCAGAAGAAAACAATTACAATAATGTCAGCAATATAAAGGAAGAATCTTATTCTAACAGCCCGGCTGACGCAAACGAAAATTCTTTTTCATCTTCAATAAATCCTTACGCTGTTTCTCCTGCTTTCTCTAAGAATACAGAAAATAAAGCAACAGAAGAAAGTTCTCAGGAAGAGGAAAGGGAAAATCCTTTCGCAAAGAACAATTTCTTTGATTTGAATGTAATTTCAGACTCATCCGAAGAGAATTATTCAGAAGAAACAGATACAGATAACCAGGAATACACAGAAGACTTAGGCAACCCAGAAGACGACCAGACAGACGAAAACGGACAGTTTGATATCTTTTAGGAGAAAAACTAATGGGACTTCTTCAAATAAATTTACTTGGAACATCCTTTTCAATCAAATCAGACGAAGATCAGGAATACCTGAATAAACTTTTAAAATATTATAAAGGTGTAACCGACGGTCTTGAAAAAAAAGGAGCTTTCTCCAATCCCCTTCAAATTGCCATAATGGCAGGAATAATGATGTGCGACCAGGTATATTCTGACAAAAAGAAAAAAGTAGAAATCCAGGAAGCAATTGAAAACAATACCCTTGATGAAAGAATCGATAAAATTACAAGGGATATGATTTCCAAAATCGATACGGTCATTTAAAATGGCATTCCGCATTTTTATTGACGCAGATTCCTGCCCAAGAGCCGTAAGGGATTATACAATCAGATACACAAAGAGTTACCTTCCCTCTGCAAAAGTTATTCTAGCTGCAAACAAGGAAATTCCATGTCAGGAAAAAGATTTTGAAATGGTAGTGCTGGAAAAAGGAAAAGACAGCGCTGACAACTGGATTTTAGAAAATGCTATCCCGGGAGACCTGATAATCACAAAAGACATTCTTTTTGCAGAAAAGCTGGTAAACAAAGAAATTGCAGTTATCAATGACCGGGGAAAAAGCTTTACAAAAGAAAACATAAAAGACGCTGTAGACGACAGAAATTTTGACTTTCAACTTGCAATGATTGGCCTTGGCGGAAGCAAAAAACATTCCTACAGCAAAAAAAATCTTGATGATTTTATTAAATGCTTTCAAGATCAGATAAAAAAACTTAATTCTTAAAAATATATATAGAAAAACCGGACAAATATTCCGGTCTTTTTTAATTCAAAGTATAATATGAAAATTAAAGCTCTTCGTCATCAGGAATTGCCATCAGAATTGACATAATTCGATCACGAATCTTCATAAAGGCAAGAACAACCTCAGGGTCAAACTGTTTTCCAGACTCATTCTGAATTTCGGCAAAAGCATCTTCTACGGTCCATGCCTGTTTGTAGCAGCGCTTATGAGAAAGAGCATCAAAAACATCTGCAACAGCAACAATTCTTGCTGACAAAGGAATTTCAGTTCCTTTCAGCGGTTTTCTTACTACAACTGCATTACCGATTGAGAATCTGTCATTTTCAGTAAAATCGTATTCATCGTCATTTTCCAGAGTAACGAGCTTATCAAGATTAAAGCGTCCAGGATATCCGCTTTCACCGCCATCCCAGCGCTCATGGTGATGAAGGGCAACTTCAATGGACATTTCATCAAGGAAAGAATCCGGCGGATAAAAAAGCATGGCTCCAAGACAAGTGTGTCCCTTCATGATAGAACGCTCTTCATCCGTAAAGCGAGGAAACTGCTTTTTAAGAATAATATCAGAAACACCAACCTTTCCAATATCATGGAACTTGGCTGCAATTTTTAGATTATCTCTAAAGCGATGGCGCTCTTCTTCCGGTACATTGTTATTAAAAGCCCAGCGGTCATAAATTTCAAGAGAAATACTTGAAACGCGCTCTACATGCGGGTAGGTTTCTTTTGGATCGCGGAACTCTGACATTTTGAGCATGCGTTTAACCATATTCTGGGTATTATAGGCATGCTGCAAAGCCTGAACTGCTGCAGTAGCAAAATGTGTTATATAAAGTTCACAGTCTGCATCAAAAGGAATAACCTCCCCTTTTGCATTTTGTGCATTAATAATCTGAAGTACACCAAGAATTGTTCCGCTGGCCATTTTTAGCGGAATAGTATACATGGATTTTGTGCGGTAATTTGTGGTAAGGTCAGTCTGTTTATTAAAGCGGAAAGGCAAATCCTCACTTAATTCATATGCATCTGTAATGTTTAAGGCCTTGCCAGTATGGGCTACATAACCCGCAATAGATTTTTCATTGATAGGAAAAGAGAAGAAAAGATAAGGAAGTTTTTCTCCAGGGGGAAGTTCCTTAAGTTGTGTGTCATTCTGAGAATATTTTATTCGAAGGCTTGAATTATCATCACCTGTAACTACATAAATTGAACCTGCATCTGCGTTTACAATCTTGCGTGTTTCAGTCAGAATTCGTTCCAGAAGAACGTCAACATCCTGAATCTCGTTCAATTTATTTTCAAGTTCAACTATAGTCTGTAATTTTTTTTCCTTCTCACTAACCATTACTTTATTTCCTTTAGCAATTAATTATCCATAAATTTCGTTAAAAATGCAAGTATTTTATATAAATGTAGTCATTATATGTTATAATTTTTTATTATCATCACTTTCTTTATGTTTAACAGTTTCAGTATTATTATCCTTTTGTGCCAGTATTATTGCAGCTAAGATAAGAAGGCAACCGATAATTCCATATACAGAAAGCCTTTCCCTTACACCATTTACAGGTATCAAAATGGCAAAAAGCATTCCAAAAACACTTTCAAAACTTAATAAAATTGTTCCGATAGAAGATTTCAGATATTTTAATCCGATATTCTGCAGGGTAAAACTGATTGCTGTACTGAAAATTCCAAGATACAAAACAGAAAGCAAGACTTTAAAATTAAAAAATGCCTCAAAAGGAACTTTTTGCAGAATAAGAGTAAAAGAACTGGTCTGACCGTCATAAAATGGAGAAAAAATCCATGCCAGAAGACCTGCAACAACGAATTCAAGAAAAGCATAAATTACAGGATCATTTTCATCACTTCCTTGAGAAAAAAAGCCCTGAAAGAAAATCTGGAGAGCATAAAAAACACCGCATATCAATGTAAGTACATCTCCCCTGTTCATAATAAACCATACGCCCTTTTCATCTGACAAAGAAAGAAAGCCAATTCCCACAATCTGAATAAAAACAGAAAGAAAAACGAACCATTTAGGCCTTTGTCTTACAAAAATCCAGCTTAAATAGGGAACGAGAATTACATAAATGGTAGTAAAAAAAGCATTTTTTCCAGGACTTGTAAAATTACATCCGATTGTCTGAAAAAGATAGGCAAGAAAAAGAAAAAGCCCGATAAGAGAAGCTTTTAAAATATATTTTCTATTTATTTTTTTCAGTTTTTTCCAGAAAATACAGGCGAATGAAATAGCGGCAATTGTAAACCTGAATGCAATAATATAAAGGGGACTTACATAAGTAAGACTGTCTTTAATTACAACAAAAGCGAATCCCCAGATTGCAGCAGCAGAAATACAGGCTAAAGAAGCCAGATACTGAACCATTTATTCCTCCAGACATAAAAAAAGCGGAAGACTTTTGTCCCCCGCTTTTTATTGAATTGTTTTACGCGTTAAGCGTTTTTAGTAGAAGCTTTCTTTGCTGAAGAAGACTTAGCAGAAGATGACTTTGAAGCAGCTTTTGCTCCTTCTACAGGACGAGGCAATTTTTTAAGATGCCAGATATCCCTTACGTAATCTTCAATCGTTCTGTCAGAAGAGAATTTTCCTGCATTGGCAATATTCTTGAGACAAGCTTTTGCCCATGCTTTCTTATCTGCATAAAGTTTTTCAGCTTCTTCCTGAGCACGGCAGTAGTCATCGAAATCAGCAAGAACGTAGTAAACGTCAGCGCGGTTTCCTTCGATACCGTAAACAAGAGAGTCGTGAAGTTCTTTGAAAAGCTGATGAGTTGGATCATATGTTCCATCAACAAGCTGTTCTACAACCTTCATCAAGCCAGGATTGCGGCTGAGGTAATCCTGTGGATTATAGCTGTGGTTTTCTTCAATTTTCTTGATTTCGTCAGTAAGAAGACCGAAGATGAATGCATTTTCTTTTCCAGCTTCTTCTACGATTTCAATATTTGTACCGTCCATAGTACCCATTGTAAGAGCACCGTTACACATAAACTTCATGTTTGAAGTACCAGAAGCTTCAAGTCCGGCAGTTGAAATCTGTTCAGATATATCTGCTGCAGGGAAAATCTTTTCTGCAACTGATACGCGGTAGTTTTCAACAAATACAACGTGAAGTCTGTCATTTACGCGGCGGTCATTGTTGATTCTTTCAGCAACAGTTGTAATGAGTTTAATAATGCTCTTAGCACGGCGGTAACCAGAAGCTGATTTAGCACCAAAGATATAAGTCTTTTTAGCAGGCTTGTAGCTAGGATCTTCAATCATTCTGTTATATACATACATGATGTGAAGAATATTCATAAGCTGGCGCTTGTATTCATGAAGACGCTTAACCTGAACATCGAAGATACTGTCAGAATCAATGATTTCACCCTGAGCATTCTTGAGGAATTCTGCAAGACGTCTCTTGTTATTTTCCTTGATTTTGATAAGCTCTTTAAGATCCTTATCGCTGTCAAATTTTTCAAGAGCCTTAAGCTTTGTCAAATCCTTTTCCCATCCATGACCAATGCGGCTTGTGATAAAGTCAGAAAGTTCTGGGTTTGCAGACAAAAGCCAGCGGCGCTGAGTAATACCATTTGTCTTATTGTTGAATTTCTCTGGATAAAGTTCATACCAGTCATGAAGTTCTTTTTCTTTAAGAAGACGAGTATGGAGTTCAGCAACACCGTTTACGCTGAAAGAAGCATGAATTGCAAGCCATGCCATGTAAATCTTTCCGTTGTTGATGATGCTCATACGGTTCTGCTTAGCATAATCCTCTGGATATTTTTCTCTAACTTCAATCATGAAGCGGCGGTTGATTTCTTCAACAATCTGATAGATTCGTGGAAGAAGTCCCTGGAAGATAGAAATTGGCCATTTTTCCAATGCTTCTGCAAGAATTGTATGGTTTGTGTAAGCAAAAGTCTTTGTTACAACTTTCCATGCCTCATCCCAGCCTACATAGTATTCATCCATAAGAATTCTCATAAGTTCTGGAATTGCAACTACCGGATGAGTATCGTTCAGCTGAATTACGTGAAGATCTGCAAATTTACTGAAATCTGTACCGTAATCAGCTACATAGTGGCGAACCAAATCCTGAAGGGAAGCAGATGAGAAGAAATACTGCTGTTTAAGGCGAAGAGCCTTTCCACTTGGACCTGAATCATTTGGATAAAGTACAAGGGAAATATTTTCTGCACTGTTCTGTTTTTCTACAGCGCGGTTGTATTCCATGTTGTTAAAGAGCTGGAGATCAAATCCGTCTGGACTTGAAGCCTGCCAGAGGCGGAGAGTATTTACTGTTCCAGTTCCGTAACCTACGATTGGCATATCATAAGGAGTTGCAGTAACTTCTTCTGCGTTTTCGATGTAGAAACGGTCTCTTCCATCTGGAGTTTTTCCATAAGCGATATTTCCACCGAATTTTACTGTAACTGCAAGGTCACTTCTTTTGATTTCCCAAGGATCGCGGTGAGCAAGCCAGTTATCAGGATATTCAACCTGATATCCGTTTTCAATTCTCTGCTCAAACATACCGTAGCGGTAGCGGATACCGTATCCGTGTCCAGGATAATCAAGAGTTGCAAGAGAATCCAGGAAGCAGGCAGCAAGACGACCAAGACCACCGTTACCAAGACCAGCATCTGGTTCCTGATCTTCAATCATGTCGTAGTCGATATTCATTCCTTTAAGAACTTCTTTTACCTGTGAAGCAATTTCTGCATTGATAAGGTTATTGCTAAGAGCACGTCCCATAAGGAATTCAGCTGATAAATAATAAAGCTGTTTTGTTGGTTTCTTTTCATATTCATGGCGGGTAGCCATCCAGTTTTCCATGATTACTTCAAGAGCAGATGCTGAAACTGCATCAAAAAGGTCATGTTTATTTGCCTGTGAAATATCCTTTCCGTACTGTCTCTTAAGACGTCCTTCAAGATTTTCCTTAAATTTTGCGGCATCAAAATACATTTAAAATTAACCTCCTAAGGTTAGTTATTCTGTATAGCCTACAGAAAAAATCAAAATTTTTCAACCCATTAAGCCAATCTTTGACCGAGTTTAAGAAATAGCTATTTTGCAATAAGAATTACGAAGCTTCCGGCAGGCAGAATATAGCGCTTCTGTTCGTGCAAAAGTTCTTCTTTACCCTGCTCCAGAGCAGTGTTTTCTCCGTAAACCGAAGTATCTGCAACACAGTACCACTTCTGCCCCCTTGGAGGAGATGGAAGGGTAATTGTAACATCATAGATATCTGTATTTCCGGCAATGTAAAAATCATTATCAAAAGAATCGTCGGGATGACGGCATTTTTTTCCGTCAAGGCGGAAAGCGATAAAGCGGCCCATATCCTGCCAGGCAGGACTTTTACAGGAAGCATCGTACCATTCGATTTCAGGAGTTGTTGTAGAGAAGAAAGTTTCCCTTGTAAAGACCGGATGGTTCAGACGAAGATCTATCATACGTCTGGTAAAGGTAACCAGTTCCTGATTTTTCTGACGCAAGAGCCAGTTTACCCAGGAAATTTCGTTATCCTGACAATAGGCATTATTGTTTCCAAACTGAGTTCGTCTGAATTCATCTCCGGCTGCAAACATAGGAACACCCTGGCTTACCATAAGACAGAGCATAAAGTTCTTTATTTTTCTGAGACGAAGGGCTTCTATTTTTGGATTTACAGTAACACCTTCAAAACCGTGGTTATAGCAGTTATTGTCATCAGTTCCGTCCCGGTTCTGTTCTCCATTTTCGTCATTGTGCTTTGAATTGTAGCAGACAAGGTCATTCATAGTAAAACCGTCGTGGCAGCTGACAAAATTGATGGAAGCCGTTGTAAGACGGCCGGAATGGTTGTATAAATCAGAACTTCCGGCAATTCTTGTTGCAGCAGAAGTAACAACCCCATCATCACCCCGGATAAAGCGACGGATATCATTTCTGTAATGATCGTTCCATTCGCTCCATCTTCCTCCAGGGAAGCCGCCTACCAGATAGCCGCCTGAACCACAATCCCATGGCTCAGCAATAATTTTTGTTCTGCTCAGAATAGGATCTTCTGAAATGGCATTAGGCAGCTGGCTTGTATACTGAACAATACCATCCTGATCCCGGCAGAGAGTTGCTGCAAGATCAAAACGGAATCCATCAACATGCATCTCTGTTACCCAGTAGCGAAGACAGTCCAGAATAAAGCGGTTCACAACAGGATGTCCACAGTTCATGGAATTTCCACAACCAGAGAAGTTATGATAATACTGCTTTTGACCGGCAGGAAGATTATAGTAAATAGAGTTTTCAAATCCACGGAAGCTGAATGTATATCCGTGTTCATTTCCTTCTGCAGTATGATTGAATACTACATCCAGAATTATTTCGATTCCGGCTTTATGAAGAGCTTTTACAAGTTCCTTAAATTCTGTTACAGAACCACCCGGTGTCTTGTCTGATGAATAGCTTGTTTTTGGAACAAAGAAGGCAACTGTACTGTAGCCCCAGAAATTCTTTAATGTCTCTCCAGTTTTTGGATTTATATTGTTGTTTTCGTTTTCATCAAATTCAAAAACTGGAAGAAGTTCTATGGAATTGATTCCAAGCTCCTTGAGATAAGGAATTTTTTCCATAAGACCACGATAGGTACCCGGATGCTCTACCCCGCTGGTTTCAGAAGCTGTATATCCCTTAAGATGAGTTTCGTAAATAACAGATTTATACAAAGGAATATTTAATGGAGCATCATCTTCCCAGTCAAAAGCGTTATCGTCAACAACTACGCATTTAGGAAAATCAGAAAGATCTGAAAGCTTTCCATTTTCAAGACCAGCCAGCCCCATCTGCCGCTGCTTATTGTAGGAGCGGAAAACAGAACCATTGGTCAAAGCTTTTGCATAGGGATCCAGAAGATATTTATTAAAATTAAACCTGTGTCCCTGAGGAGGAACATAAGGTCCGTCCACACGATAAAGATATAAGGCACCGGCAGAAAGTCCTTTTACAAAGACATGCCACACATCTCCTGTTCTGTTTATTTCAGGATCAAATTCTATTGACTGAACAGGAGCAACGTCTTCTGCAGAATCAAAAAGGTCAAGAACAACTCTTTCTGCATTCCGGCTGAATACCGCAAAGTTTACACCATCAGAAAAAGGTACTGCTCCCAAAACGAGAGGTTTTCCTTTCATAATTTGCAATTTATTCATAACTTTTATTTTACTGCAATTTTAAATAAAATTCCATAAGAAAATTATGAGCAGCAGGGCTTCCGCATTATAAATAATTCATGCAAAAAAGAGGTAAGGATTGCGTACCACGGTTCAAAAATCGCGCAATATTGCGCTAGACGCTGTTTGTGGATAAGGAACTTATATATGCCGCTTACGCGGCAACCACAAACAGAGTCTTTTTGCTTCGCGCACTTCGTGAGACCGCGGTACGCTTCCCCCTATATCACTTTTTATGTATAGAATCTATAATGCAGAAGCCCTGTTATGAACAGTGCCGCTGGCAAGTGTGTCATTCCAGAGGAATCTCCCTGATTTTTTTAACATAAACTCTTCTCATAAAGAAAAGAGACATGCCCACAGACATAAATTCTGCAATTATAAAGCACCACCAGACATTATTTACATTTCCTGTAAGAGAAAGGAGATAGGCTGCCGGAAGAAAAACCACAAGCTGACGGCTGAAAGAAACCATCATACTGTAAACCGCATTTCCAAAAGCCTGGAAAACAGAAGAAAGGGTAATTGCAAAAGCAGCACCTAAAAATGAAGGAGCAATTCTGCGGAAGGCAGGAACGCCAATAGAAAGCATTTCGTCGCTGGCACTGAAAAGTCTGAAAAGCTGGGCAGGGAAAATTTCAAATACCAGAAAGCCGGTGAACATTATGATAAATGAAATCACCAGACTTGAGCGAATTGTGTTTGTAAGCCTCTTGTGCTTCTGAGCCCCGTAATTATATGCAATTATAGGAACAATTCCGCTGTTTAAACCGAATACAGGCATAAAAATAAAACTGTTCATCTTAATAAATACGCCGTAAACAGCAACAGCTGTCATAGTAAACTGTCCAAGAATTAGATTTATAAAATAGGCAATAATACTTGTAATAGAGTTCATTGCAATGCTTGGAAGAGCAATTTTATATATACGGCCAATAATCAGACTGTCCGGTTTTATATTTTTAAGCTTGAACTGAATTTCATGGTTCTTTGTAAGATTCAAAATAAAAGAAAGCAGCATCGCACAAATCTGACCAAAAACAGTTGCCAGAGCAGCACCTTTTATACCAAGAGCAGGAAATGGTCCAAGTCCAAAAATCAAGAGCGGATCAAAAATCAAGTTTACGGCTGCTCCCACACACTGACTTACCATTGAAAGCATGGTACGCCCTGTTGCCTGAAGGAGTCTTTCCAGGGTCACTTCAGAGAAAAGAAAAAAACTTCCGCAGGTAACCACCACAAGATACTCCACACCATACTGATAAATAGAAGCATCACTGGTCTGACTTCTTAAATAAGGCTTAACGCAGGTGAGACCAAGAAGAAAGAAGAGTATAAAATTACAAATAACAAGAAAAAGACCGTTCATTGCAGTCTTATCTACATCTTCCTGATTTTTCTGACCAAGAGCAAATGAAAGGATGGCATTAACACCAATCGCAGTTCCTATACCAAAACTAATCATCAGGTTTTGAACAGGGAATGCAAGGGAAACCGCCGTAAGGGCCTGCTCACTCAGCTTAGCAACGAAAATGCTGTCTACAATGTTGTAAAGGGCCATTACCAGCATTCCGAACATAATTGGCAGAGACATATTGAAGATAAGAGGAACTACAGGCATTGTTCCCATCTTGTTTTCAGAGGTCAGAGAATTTGTTTTTTCCATTAAATTTCCTTAAAACTTAAAAAAAGTGCCGTTTTAATGTAAAGACGGCACTTGTAATTTGATTTACTATATCAGAATATCTGACTAATCCAGCAGTGCATCCAGTTCAGCACAAATTGCTTTTTTATCCAGTTTCTGACCGATAATGCAGAGTTTTACCATACGGTCGCCCACTTTTTCATCCCATTCTGCACGGAGTTTTGGTTCCTGAGCAAGAACTTCTTCCTGTTCCTTTTTTGAGCAGGAAGCAAGCCAGTTACCAGAAGCACCTGCCTGAATCTGACGACCAGATGTTTCAAATACATAAGCCATATTATCTTCATCGCTGAACCAGAGAACTCCCTTACAGCGGATGATATTTCTTGGCCAGCGACCTGCATATTCTTCAAGTTTTTCACGGTTAAATGGACGGCGGCGGAAGTAAACAAAATTTCCTATTCCGTATTCATCAGTTTCAGCCCCTTCGTGATTGTGCTCGTGATGGTGGTGATGACAGTGCTCGTCGCATTTATGACCTTCTTCCCCATGTTCAGGATTGCGATCATGCTCCTCGTGATCATGGTCATGCTCTTCATGGTCATGATCCTCGTGGTGGTGGCCGTGTTCGTGCTCATCGTGGTCATCATCGTCGTCATCTTCTTCCGCATTTTCAAGGTGCTGAACCCAGGCAGCGCTTTCAAATACAGTTTCAAAATCAAAGCGGTTTGTAGAAAGAATATCCTCAACTTCTACATCACCGTGGCTGGCCTCAATTACCTTTACATGTGGCTGAAGAGCCTTTACAACTGCGTGAACCTTCTTCATTTCATCTTCTGAAACAAGATCCTTTTTGTTGATGATAAGAGTTGAACAGAATTCAATCTGCTGAACCAGAAGGGATTCAATATCCTCTTCTTCCATGTCTTTCTTAAGAAGATTATCTCCGCCGGCAAACTCATCCACAAGGCGTTTTGCATCTACTACAGAAACAACGTTATCAAGTTTACCGTTTCGAATCTGTTCAATTGCCTGAGCAATCGGCATTGGCTCGCAGACACCGCTGGCTTCTATTAAAATATAGTCAAATTTCTTTGTTTTGATTAAATCTTCAATCTGCTGAACAAGATCACTTTTCAAAGTACAGCAGATACAACCGTTCTGAAGGCCTACAATACTTGATGTGTCGGTGATATTAGCGCCCTTTGCAATAAGGGTTTCATCCACATTTACTTCTCCGATATCGTTTACGATTACCGCAACCTTATATCCTTTCTGATTTGTAAGAACTTTATTCATGAGAGTAGTTTTTCCTGCTCCCAGATAACCACAAAGCAATGTAATTGGTGTAAGATTTTTAGCCATTAATATATCCCCCATTAGTTACAGAATGAATATACTGATTTTTTTTCAAAAAGGCAAATATATCAAAAAAAAGATAGCAAAATTAAAACTTGAAAAATCACCTGTTTATTACTATCTTATAAAGTAAGGGTAAATATTACGCTTGTAAAAGGCCTTTCAAGGTCGGAATATTAAATAGCATTAATATAGAAAAAAGGCATTTTATTTACTTTCAATTTTATAAATCTGGAGAAAAAGATGGGTGAAAACACTTCTAACGGCTCAAAAAAGTTCAAGCTTCCCGGAAAACGAATTATTTCCTGGATTATTATTTTAGCGATTGCAGTTGCAACTGTGGCAAGCACTATGTTCGTTGTTGATGAAACAGAACAGGCGGTCATCACCCGCTTTGGAAAATATTCAAAAACTCTTGGACCTGGACTCCATATAAAAATGCCCTTCGGAATCGACAAGAGTTTCAATGTTCCTGTAAAAGTAATTCAGACAGAACAGTTCGGTTTTAAAACCCTAAAAGCAGGTCGTGAAAACGAATACAGAAACAACATCACAAGTGAATCCACCATGCTCACCGGAGATTTAAACATCGTAGACGTAGAATGGATTATCCAGTACCGAATTGTAGACCCTAAACAGTGGCTCTTCGGAGTTCTTGAAAAACAGCAGACAATCAGGGACATTTCCCGTTCAGCAATCAACACACTTGTTGGAGACAGAGCTATTCTGGACGTTATGGGAAGCGAGCGAAGCACAATTGAAAATCTGGCCCTGGACATGATGAACGAAAATTTCAAAAGTCTGGGCCTGGGAATCAACGTAATTGCGGTAAAGCTTCAGAATATCGTACCACCAAGAGGTGTTCAGGAAGCCTTTGAAGATGTAAACAAGGCGATTCAGGACATGAACCGCTTTATCAACGAAGGAAAAGAGGCTTACAACTCAGAAATTCCTAAAGCACAGGGTGAAGCCGACAAACAGCTTCAGATTGCAGAAGGTTATGCCGCTGAAAGAGTAAATATGGCAAAGGGTGATGTTGCCCGCTTTAATGCAGTCTACAAAGAATACGCAAAAGCACCAAAAATTACCCGAGACCGAATCTACCTTGAAACAATGAATGAAATTTTAAGCGACAGCACAAAACCTACTTTAATTGACGGAAAACTGAATAATGTACTTCCAATCAAAGAGCTTAAGGACCAGAAAAAATAAAAACGGAGGAATAATATGAACAAACAGGTAAAGAAAACAATAAAACTTATAGTTACACTGCTGGTTCTTGCAGTTATATTCTTTATACTCGGACCTTTCTATATAATAAGTGAAGGAAACCAGGCTGTAGTCACAAGATTCGGAAGCATACAGTCCAGCCACACAGAAGCAGGCATATATTTTAAGCTTCCCTTTATTGACCAGGTGACCACTTACCCTCGTCTGGTTCTTTCCCTGGACGGAGACAGTCAGAGAATTCCTACAAAAGAAAACCAGTTTATTATCGTAGATACAACAAGCAGATGGAAAATTACAGATCCTGAAAAATTTTATCAGAGTTTTAAAACCCTGGACAACGCCTACAACAAGCTGAGCGACATAATTGACTCTTCAACAAGAACTGTAATCACCCAGAACCGGCTTTCAGAAATTGTAAGAAGCAGCAATATCATTAACGAAAAAGCTGTCCAGAACAATGAAGAACAGGACGACGAAACAAAGGAAATCGAATCTCTGGTGAATGTAAACAACGTAAGCGAATCAGTTACAAAGGGAAGAAGCGAACTTTGCAAGCAGATGACAAGTGAAGCAAACAAGCTGGTTCCTGAATACGGAATCGAACTTATCGACATAGTTCCCCGCCAGATTAAATACTCAGACGAACTTACTTCCAGCGTTTACAACAGAATGATCAAGGAAAGAAACCAGGTTGCCCAGGCCTACCGCTCTCTTGGAGAAGGAAAAAAAGCCGAATGGATGGGTAAACTGGAAAACGAAAGACGAACAATCCAGTCAGAAGCCTACAGAAAGGCAGAAGAGACAAAGGGTAAGGCCGACGCAGAGGCAGCCCGCATCTATTCTGAAGCATACGGAAAAGACCCGGAATTCTATAATTTCTGGAAAAGCATGGAAAGTTACAAACAGAGCTTAAAGGGTTACGACGCAACCTACTCAACAAACATGGATTACTTCAAATACCTTTATTCTTCGGATGGAAGACGATAGTTTTATGGAAGAAATACTCACCCTGGATAGACAAAAAGAAAGAAGCCTTTTATTTACATCTCTTTCTGAGGAAGAATACGCAAAAACAAAATTTTCCCGCCACATGGAAGGAGAAGGCTTAATCGCCCGGGAAGAAAGAGACGGAACAATTACCTTTTTACCATGGAAGTTCAGGGGAGCTGTATCCACAGATGAAGGAGTCTTTTTTGAAGGCCCCTATTTTGAAGGACAGAGCATTTCTTCTATCCTGATGAATTATAGCAGAGAAGAGGAAAAATCGAAGGAAGAGCCTGAAAAAGAAAAAATCCCAGATAGTCACGACAGCAGCAGGGATGACTTAGACAAAGATACTAGAGAAAATACAAGCTGTCCGGATGCTCCTGACAGCAGCAAAAAAGGGCTGGACACAAGAGCTTTATTTTTTCTTATAAAAAGTTTTACCGCTGCTATTCATGAAAATATAAACCTTCCATGCAACGGAATTTTTGGAATACTTTACAGCGAAAAAAATGGAAAAGAAGCCCTTTTTCTTCCGGAAAAAGCTTTTAACAGATCTGTAATGAACCTGGGAAAAGAAAAATATGCTGTAATTCAGGAGCCCTACAGAGACACGAACCTGAATGGAAAAGAAGCTCTTTTATTTGAGAGGGCTGTTCTTGCATATTTTTCCCTTACAAAGGTGCTTCCCTACCCTCCAAAAAATGGTGACAAAAGCGTTGATATATCCTACAAAAATTTTATTCCCCTGGAATACAAAATCAACGGTATCAACAGAAAAATGGCAACTTCAATAAATGCCTGTCTATCCCAGAACTTTTCTGCCTCCCTAAAAAAAGATGATTTCCAGCTTGAAACTTTTGAAAAAGAGCTTTTCAATCCAGAAGAAAGAAAACCTGAGTTTTCTAAAGAAGATTTTCAGAAAAACAGGGAACTTTTCTTCAAAAAACAGCAGAAAAAAATCGGAAGCCACAGAAAATTTAACCGGGCAAAAGGAA
The DNA here is from genome assembly GCA_024693915.1 of Treponema sp. Lineage (GTDB taxonomy): Bacteria > Spirochaetota > Spirochaetia > Treponematales > Treponemataceae > Treponema_D. The sequence goes on along the minus strand of JAILKG010000147.1, from coordinate 182 downwards.
GCATCGCTGTAAGCCTGGTTGCAGTCGCCTTCATTGCCATTTTTACAGCAAACATAATTCCCTTGTAAAAAAGTTCCGTTGTTTCTTTGCTGGTAAGCCCTGTTGTTACCTGTTTTTTTGAGTTTTCGTGAATTATGTTTGCTGTAAAAATGGCAATAAAGGCGACTGCAACCAGGCTTACA
>JAILKG010000068.1 GCA_024693915.1 Treponema sp. | reverse complement strand
TATTGCTCATACCCCTTTTCAAAAAGAAAATCACGGGCTTCAATCCACATTTTATCAGCTTCTTCAAAATTGTATTTTAATTTTCCTTCTTCAAGCATACGGAAAAGCGGAGTTCCATCTTCAATTGTAAGGGAATAAAGGGAAATATGAGGAAGATCATTTTCGGAAAGAATAGAAATTCCTTCAAAAAGCTCTTCTTTACTCTGCAGGGGAAGAGCCGCAATTAAATCACAGGAAAGATTTTTTTTCCAGACTGCTTTCAAGGTTGCAAGAGAGCGTAAATTATCCTTTCTGCCACCTCTTCTATTTGAAATTTTCAAGGCAGAATCTGAAAATGCCTGAAGACCTATAGAAAGCCTGTTTACTCCAAGGCTTTCTGCATTTAAAAGACTTTCTTCAGTAACATCGGAAGCATTCATTTCCATTGTAATTTCTGTATTTTCATTTACATTGTTTCTGAATGCATTAAAAATTGTCTTTAAAGCAGAAAAGGAAAGAAGACTGGGAGTTCCTCCACCAATATAAACGCTTTCAAGAAAGCCAGAATTAAAGTAGTTAAGATAAAAAGAAATTTCCCTTGAAAGAGCCAGGGCATACTCCTCCATACCCTCTTTTGTAAAACCTGTCAGACTGAAAAAATCGCAGTAAGCACATTTTGAGAGGCAAAATGGAATGTGGATGTAGAGGCTTTTTACACTTGTCACAATTTTTTACTAAAAATAAAAGTGAATTTTATTGAATGGAAAATATTCAAAAACAGCGCCGGCTTTTATATTCTCAGAAGAAAGGGCTCCCCAGAATCTTGAATCAACAGAAGAGTTTCTGACATCGCCAAAAACAAAATATTCGTCATTTCCAAGTTCAATTGCATCGAAGGAACCTTTAACTCCCAGAGAATTATCCCAGAAAGCCGGAGAAGCATTGATACTGATATTATAGGGCTTGTCAACCAGTTCAAATTCTGTAAGGTAGTAATTTTCTCCCTTTGGTTTAATGTAGAGAACATAATCCCTCATATAAATTGAGTCCCCCGGAAGTCCTATTACCCTTCGAATCTGCTTTTCATTGGACATCCACTTTCCAATATTTGAAGGTTTCACCTGGTTTGCAGTAAAAAAGAGGACAAATTTGTCAAAAAACTTTTGTGAAAGGGTCTGAGATTTCTGATTTCCAGGATTTACAAGAACAATATCCCCTCTTTTATATCCTTTTTTAAGAGGTGAAAAAAAAGTACAGGAATTCACAGGAAAATCCGGCTGCATTGAAAAAGATTTTTGCTTTACAGGAAAAACAATAAAGTTCAAAATAAGATTTATCAGAATAATAACTGACAGAAAAAATAAAATAAAAGAAAAAAGCTTCTGCCGGAATTCTTTTTTTATTTCGTAAGAAAGATCATAGAGCTCTTTATTCATTCAAACAGAATAGCACAGATAATATCAATTTTCAACTGATAGGTTTGACCTGTTTTCTTTTATTGCTTATAATATAACTTATGGGTGAAAATAGGAAAATTATTGCTGAAAACAGACAGGCTCGCTTCAATTACTTTATTGAAGAAAAAATCGAATGTGGAATCGCGCTTGAAGGAACAGAAGTAAAATCCGTAAAAAACGGAGCAATTTCTTTTCCTGATGCTTTTGCAGAAATTTCCAACGGAGAAGTTTTTGTTAAGAATTTTCACATTTCGGAATATTCCTACTCTTCTATTTTTAACCATGATCCGGACAGACCTAAAAAGCTCCTTCTCCACAAGGAAGAAATAAAGCGTCTTATCCGAAAAACAGAAGAAAAGGGCTTTACCCTCATTCCTCTGGATTTTTACCTTAAAGACGGAAGAGTAAAAATGACTCTTGGAATCTGCAAGGGTAAAAAACAGTACGATAAAAGAGAAAGCATAAAAGAAAGAGACATAAACAGAGAAATTCAGAGAGAATTTCGAAAAAGAATGGAATAAAGGAGGTAAAAGCCTAATTGAAGACACAGATAAGGAATAAAAAAATAATTTTCCTCATTCTTTTTCTTTCTTTAAGGCTTACCCTTATCTATTCTATTGAAAGAAATCAGATTGACTACTACGGAGTTTTCTCTTCTGACGCTGATAAAAACATGGTAAAAATGACCGATGACCTCTTTTTTACTCAGTTATCAGAAATGAACCTAAGCATACACGACAGACGCCTTATAACCGGAAACTCAGGACATTCCCTAACTGACATTGATTTTTCTGAAGCAGAAGAAAAAGCCATGAGTTTTTACGTTGAAATAAAAAGAAAAGGTGATGCTTTAAGTAAATGGACCTGTACAATTTTCTTAAAAAATAATTCCACACAGAACATAGCAAGTTTTAACCGGGAATACGATTCATACTACAAAATTCTTATGGATTCAAAAACTTCCCTTAAAGGAATTTTTCAGGATCTGATGAAGTCAAGTGAAGCCCTTGCTTCTAATAATCAGGAAGAAAAAGACAAGATTTCTGATAGTAAAAATATTTCTTATTCCTCAGAAGAGGAAATTGCTAAGAAAAATGCTTCTCTTTCCGGACAAAAAGAAGAAAATCCTTCCAATTCAAGCAGTCAGCAAATTAAAGAAAAAAATCTTACTCCAGCTTCTCAGTTTCAGTCTTCCGGTATTACAGAAAATATTTCCGGAACCTGGCAGGGAGAAGAATTTATTGATAAAATTGTGATTTTAAAGGGAGGCAGAGGCTTTATAATCTTGAAAAACGGAGCCTCCATGAATGTTTCTATAAATCAGGCCGTAAATGAAGAAGGCCAGACACTCTTTCTTGTAAAGCAAACCAGCCATTCAAACGCATCCTATTTCCCAGAGATTCCCCGGGCAAAGGCTCTGGAAGAAGCCGTAAAAGCTTCTCCAATCGTGTATACTCTTGTGCTTAAAAATGATTGCACTCTTGAAGGTATAAAATCAACCCTTATTGAAAGCCCTTCTGGAAATGAAATAATTTCAGGGAATATTTCTGTAGCCTGGAAAAAAACAAATTAGCCTTAATTTCGAATTTGCTGAAATAAATTTAAAATTGGCGGAAGGGAACGAATCGTGGGGCAAAAATGCTCTGCTTGTGGATGACGCGAAGCGGCATTTAATGGTTCCCTTGCCACAAGCAGCGCATAGCGCAGTACTGCGCGATTTTGCAACC
>JAILKG010000066.1 GCA_024693915.1 Treponema sp. | reverse complement strand
TAAAGACTGGTAAATATTTATTACATACATATATTTTAGGATATGCACTTGATAAACGATACTATAAATATGAAGAAGATTTTTATATTGAGGTGACAGAATGAAAAAAATCGTAATTTTTATTACATTGATTCTACTGATATTTACATCATGTACTTCTTCTTTGTCGTCTTCTGATAGTTTGGATAATATTTTGTTTTCTGTTGATAAAAACTGTGTTGACCTTTCTAATGATGATTGTTTTACCTTTAGTTTTTCTGGATTTTTATCAACTGATTATGATTGCCTGAGCATTTACATAGATTTTGAAAAACAGATAAACGACACGTATTTTTCATGCCCATTTGAATATTTAGAAGATACTGAATCCGAACGATATTATTCATTTTTGAAACAGTTTGATTATGATGAGCGAAAATTCTACTATTATAAGACTTATATTTCGCAGGAAAAACTAAATGAAATAAAAAAAATTGTATGTATCTTTCCAAAGGAAAAAGGTACATACAATGCAAAAATTGAACTGGCTGCCTATAAAAGACCTAAAAATTATTCTTCAAGCTCATATATATCAAGTATTAAAAATCTTACACTTACCGTTAAATAATCCTACTTCCAGTAATCCACAGCCTTTACATTAAGCTCATAGAATGCAGGTTTTACCAGCTCTTTTAAGGCGTCCTTCAGCTGATTTTTATCTACCAGTCCGGTAGTACAGGCAGCTCCCAGGAGAATCATATTTACAATTTTTGTGCTTCCCAGTTCCTGACAGGCTTTTTCTGTGTCTACGGCTGTGACTTTGCAGTTTTTTTCAAGGAAGGAAATCATTTCGTCTTCGGAGAAAGTGATTCCGGTGAGGCTGGCTGTGGTTGGCTGAACGACTTTTTTGTTCACGATAACCATTCCGCCTTTTTTCAGAAAATCGATGTTTCGGACTGCCTCTGCCGCTTCGAAGGCGATGATTATGTCTGCCTGTCCTTTTGGAATTAAAGGGGAGTAGACGTCGTCTCCGATTCGAACGTGGCTTACAACCGAGCCGCCCCGCTGTGCCATTCCGATAGTTTCCGCTGAAAGTACGCGTTCTCCCTTCATCACTGCTGCCTGGGAAAGAACTTTTGCCGCAAGTACGGTTCCCTGACCGCCAACTCCACAAATCAATATATTTTTTGCCATTTTATCCTCACTTCTTTGAGTGGAAAAGCCTTTCCACTGGGGCTTTGCCCCAAGCCCTTTAGTCGATAGCCTTTGTAGGGCAAACTCCTGAACATAAACCGCAGCCTGTGCACAGAGATTTATCTATTTCGACAATTTTCTTTCCTTTTGCGTTTGTTTCCTGCGAAATGCTCAGAGCCGGACAACCCAGTTCTTTGATACATTTCTGACAGCCAATGCATTTTTCAGTATTTACTTTTTTTCCCTCAGGGAATTTGTATCCAACTTTTGACGCGATTGCGATACACGGCGATTTGAAGATAATTGCGCTTACGCCGCTGCTTTCGCTTGCAGTTTTTACCGCTTCAACCGCTTTTTCCTGGTTAAAAGGGTCAACTTCAATAACCGGATTTACGCCGATTGCCTTTAATATAGAAGGAATACTGATTTTTTCAACGATTTCTCCCATCATGGTGCGGCCGGTTCCCGGATGAGGCTGATGACCTGTCATGGCGGTGGTGGAATTATCCAGAATACAGATTGTCTGCTTAGACTGATTGTAAACTGCATTTACAACGCCGGTAATTCCGCTTGCAAAGAAGGTGGAATCTCCGATAAAGCTGAAGCAGTATCGGTCTTTTTCGTTGTGGTAAAAGCCCTGGGCCATGGTAATGTCGGCGCCCATGCAAAGACAGGTGTCGCACATATCAAGAGGCTTTGCGTTTCCAAGAGTGTAGCAGCCGATGTCGCCGCAGTAGGCAGTTTTCTTTCCTTTCATGGCCTGTTTTACAGCGTAAAAGGAAGCCCTGTGAGGGCAGCCTGCGCATAAAACCGGAGGACGAACAGGAAGGGCTGGTGATTCAGAAGAATTGCAGCCGCCTGTGGTTTCGGCCCTTCGACCAGGCTCAGGGACCGCAAGCTCAATCTCCGCAGAGCTATCTATATTTGTATTATTTTCTATACAATCTAAGATATTTTTTAATATTTTTTTGACTATTTCTACGCTTAATTCGCCGGCCTCGGGAACGCTTCCGTCCAGTTTTCCGTGAATTTTTCTTTTGAAATTTTCTTTTCCGCAGAAATAGATAAGTTTTTCTTCAATTACCGGGTCCAGTTCTTCAAAAACTGTAACTTCCGCATCCTCATCCATAAGCAGAAAATCTTTTGCAATGT
>JAILKG010000201.1 GCA_024693915.1 Treponema sp. | reverse complement strand
CATTGCAATAGATACTGCATATGCAACTTTTTCTTTTTTTATTGATAGTAATTCTAGAGGTTTGTTTTCCTGGTTTAAGAAAAATACATCAAAGATTATCAATGCTGTTATTTCTAGTTGTGCAGGTTCTTTAGCTGCGGGGATCGTTGGGTTTGCTGTTGGTGGATGGTCTGTTGCTATTCCAGCAGCTATATCCGGAGGAGCGGCTTCTGCTGCTGTAGCATATGAGAACGATTGTTTTGCTCTTTCATATAAAAAGAGTTAATATGCATAGAAAGTTTTTTTTTGTATTTATTTTATTTTGCTTATCTTATTCATTGGTTGCAGAGGAGCTTTCTTCTGCAATCCGTATTGCCGTACCAGAAAAATATAAGAATTATTCAGCTGAAAAGGTACATAATGAACATTTAATAAAAAGTGCCCTTGAGCTTCCTTTGTTAAAGCATAATTATTCATTTTCGATGGAAAATACAACATTGTTTTCTTATCTGGATGGAACTTTTGTTTCCTTCTCAGAATTAAAGCGTCTTACAGGGCAATTTCCGGACAGCAAAAAATATTATAATGCGTCAAATGTCTGGGCAGGGTGTGCTGTTTTTACAGTGGCTGTCTGTTTGGGGTCTTTTATTGCTGGTATTACTACAACAGAAGAAACTTTAGAACTTCCTTGTGAAGCGGTCTGCTGGGGGACAATGCCTTTGTCTTTCCTGTTTGCGTTAATTAGAATGGAAACAAAGACCTATGCGGTTGATTTATATAATTTCCATCTGATTGAGTCTACTGGTCTGTAAAAAATCTGTGTAATCACCCTAAAAAAATCTCCAAAATATGCTATAATACCTCTATGGATCAGGACAACCCTGAAAACCCTTCTAATGCCACAACCGCTCCTGTGCTTTCAGAGAAGGCTCAATCGAACACTGCTGAAACTTCCATTATTCCCTCTGACGAACTGAATAAAATCATGGAAGGTCTCTCTGTAAATTATTTTATGGTTGATGTTCGCCGGGTCAGAAAATCCTTTTATTCCCTTGTTCCTGAACTTTTTTCAAATCCTCCGCTTTACCAGTATTCTGAGTACAGCACTGATTTTGATAAGTATTTTTTCTGCATTTCTGGAATTTGTCTTAATCTGGTTATGGATGGAGAACTTGAGAAAGCCAGAGCTTTTATCGATTCTCTTCCCAGTGAGGGGTTGTTTCAGTTTATGCGGATGGGACTCACTCTCGTTCATCCTCATGTCAGATGAAAAGAATTTATGGATATCATTCAGGTGTTAAAGAAAACTGGTGTCCATCTTGTAAATGTAGTTATTACGGTGGGGCGCCCTTCAATTCTGAACGGCGTAAACGATTTTACCCGGATAGGTCCATTCCTTGAAACAAGAAAAGATTTATTTATAGAAAACTTATCGTTTATATGTTACAAGGATCTTTGCCCGGCAATCTATGATATCTGCCTTGCGGAGTATCTTTATCAGCAGAACAATCTTATGCAGGCGGAAGTTCTGGTAAGTCATGTCCTTAAGGAATTTGACGACGATTTTAATCGGCGGCTTTATTTTTTAAGAAGAAGTTTTGCGGGCGCCTATGGAAGCCTGCGACTGACAGGAGGAAGGCCTGAAGGGCCTGACGAAGGGAAGGAAGCAGTGCGAAAGGAAGCGGCGGGCCCTGGCTTGCCGCTGACTTGAGCACCGAGCCTTAGGCGGGGGCTGGAACAGGCGTAGGTGGAAATGTTCCCGCCAGAAAAGTCCTGAAAGTTCTGAAAGTCCTGAAAGGGCCCGCCAGGACAGGCCGAAAATTCTCAGAAGACCCGCCAGAAAAAAAACTAGTCATTTGGGCTGTGAGAATGTATAATTATTGTATGGAAAATCAAACTATTGTTACGGACAGTCCGGTTGGACGCCATCTGGATCAGATTTCTGAATCAAAGCCGGCAAGTTATCTTATGTTTGACAAGCAGAAGATTGAGCTTGTTGCAAAAATCACTATTGGACGGGAATACGACAACAGCGTTGTAGTGGATAATAAACTTGCAAGCCGTCATCACGCCGTAATTCAGAAAATTCGGGACGCATATTTTATTAAAGACGAAAAAAGTACTAACGGAACTTTTGTGAACGGCCTGAAAATTCCTGAAGGAAAGTACGTAAAACTGAATAAGGGCGACAAAATCACAATCGGTACTGCAAATCTTGTAATTTCTTAAGGCACGGGCTTTTTGCTTGAAAGACTTGAAAAATTCAAAAGATTTACCGGAGGATCTCTACAAAAAGCTAAAAGTTTTGTCTTTTGGTGAAAATCTTCCGGAACACGAATATCTCTTTTCTCTTGCTGATAAATGCTCCCTGCTTCTTGAAAAAGAAGTGACCTGGTATCGTGCCGCCTCCAGGGATGGCAGGGCAGGTGGACTTCTGGATTTTACCAGCAATGCAATTTGTCTGGCAAATGAAAAGCCGCGGCGGGCTTGTGGGGAAGATGCTTTAAGCGGCCAGCGGGAAAAGCCTCTGATTCTTGTGCCTGACCTTCATGCCCGCTCTTATTTTTTAATGCACATTCTGGATTTTATTCTGCCAGCGGATTTCCTTGCAGAGCCCGCAAAAGCTGGAATTACTGTTTTTGAAGCGATTAAAAATAATCTTGTGAATCTTGTTTGTGTGGGAGATTTGCTTCATTCAGAATTGCGTGGAAAAAGGCGCTGGCTTTGCGCTTATGAGGAATTTGAAAATGGAGAGTATTGCGGCCCCTGTATGACTGAAGAAATGCAGGAAGGGCTTTCTCTTTTATGCATGGTCATGGAATTAAAATGCGCTTTTCCTGAAAATTTTCATATTTTGAAGGGAAACCATGAAAATATTCTGAACGAATCAGAAGACGGTAATTATTCTTTTGGAAAGTTTGCAAATGAAGGAGAAATGTGCCGTGCCTTTATGGAAGAAAAGTACGGCGACGATGTTTTATATGTGATTTCCTGTTTTGAGAAGGCCCTGCCACTTTTTGCGGCATTTGATTTCTGCATTGTTTCTCACGGAGAACCGGCCAGAGCATTTAGTCGGGAAGAATTGGTAGAAGGTCTTTCAAATCCGGAATTGATAAAGGCACTGACCTGGACGGAAAACGGAGCCAGCATGCCGGGCAGCGTCAATGCCATGCTTTCGATTTTTGTGAATTACAGAAGATATAGCTTTCCCCGCTATTTTGGTGGACACAGGCCGGTTCGTGGAAAATACGCTTTGCGTCAAAACGGTAATTATGTTCAGTTTCATAATCCTGATGAAGAAAATATTGTGCTTATCAGCGGAAATGTGGAATTTAATCCGGACAGGGACATTGTAAGCGTGATTGCGCCAGGGGCTGGTTCAGCAGGCAGATAGCGGGAGCGAGCTGGAGTTCCTGAATTTTTTAAGACTTTGAATAAAAATAAAAGGTGAATATATGGCAGAAAATTATCCTGAATTTATCGGAAAGTATAAGGTTAGCGGAATAATTGCTAAGGGTGGAATGGGAGTTGTCTACAAGGCCGTTCATCCTTCATTAAAG